>JANQRO010000081.1 GCA_028284525.1 Myxococcota bacterium
CGCAGCAGGGTGTCGACGTAGCGCGTGGCTCGCTCGGTCTCGAGGGGGCGCGCCGCCACCACCGCGAAGTCGCAGTAGGGGCACACCCGTTCGCAGAAAGGGAGATGGACGTAGAGACCGACCCCGTCGTCTGCGGCGCCGCGCTCCCGCGGAGCGGCGGGGGAGGCGCCGTCTCGCGAAGCGGGGCGGGAGGCGCCGGTCCGCGTGGGGTCGTTGGAGCACACGCCGCGAAGGTAGCGGGGGGCGCAGAACGGGGGCGCTATGCTCGCCCGCGCTGTGTCGACGCCGCGCACGCTCCACGAGCGCCTCCCCAACGGTCTCACCCTGCTGCTGCGCGAGGCGCACTTCGCGCCGGTCGTCGAGTTCCAGGTGGCGGCGCGGGTGGGCTCCGCCGACGAGGACGCTGGCGAGGCGGGGATCGCCCACTTCCACGAGCACATGCTCTTCAAGGGCACCGAGCGGCGGGGCGTCGGCGAGATCGCCGGCGAGGTCGAGGGCGCCGGCGGGCGGATCAACGCCTTCACCAGCTTCGACGCCACCGTCTACCACGCGACGGTGCCGAGCGACGGCCTGGCCCTCGCCCAGGACGTGCTGATCGACATGGTTCGGCACGCCAGCTTCGATCCCACCGAGGTCGAGCGCGAGATCGAGGTGGTGCTCGAAGAGATCCGCCGCTCCGACGATTCTCCCCACAGCGTCTGCGGCGACGCGCTCTTCGCCGCCCGCTACCGCACGCACCCCTACGGTGCCCCGATCCTGGGGAGCGCGGAGAGCGTGGCGTCATTCACCCCCGACGCGATCCGCGACTTCTTCGAGCGCTGGTACGCGCCGGACAACGTGACGGTGGTCGCCGCCGGGGATTTCGACGCCCGGGAGCTGGCTGCCTCGCTCGCCGAATCCTTCGGAGACGCCGCGCCCCGCGGCGCCCAGTCGCGGCGGCCGGCGGAGCCCGCGCAGCACGGTCTGCGGACGACCCTCCTGCGACGTCCCTTCGAGCGCGCCTGCTTCGAGCTGGCGTGGCCCGCCCCCGCTCTCGGCGACCCCGACACGCCGCACCTCGACCTCCTCGCCTACGTGCTCGGCGAGGGCGAGAGCAGCCGGCTCGTGCGCAACGTCCGCGAGCGGGAGGGGCTGGCCGACCGCGTCGACGCACATTGCTACACCCCGCGCGATCCCGGGCTCTTCGGCGCGAGCCTCGACCTCGACGCCGAGACCGCGTGCGCGGCGTTGGCTGCGGTGGTGCGCGAGGTCGAGCGGGTGCGCTGCGAAGCCGTCTCCGAGGACGAGCTCGAGATCGCGCGCACCAACTTCCTGGCCTCCGAACACTTCGAGCGCGAAAGCGTGTCCGGGGTGGCGCGCAAGCTCGGGAGCTTCGAGCTGCTCGCCGGCGACTACCGCGCCGAGGAGCGCTACCTCGACGCCATCCGTTCGGCGACCCCCGAGAGCCTGCGCCGGGTCGCCCAGCGCTACCTCGGCGACGACGCGCTCTGCGTCGCCGGCGTGCTGCCCGAAGACGCGGCCCCGGAGCTCGACGACAAGGCGATCGCGCGCGCCGTCTCGGAGGGCGCCGCGGCGACCCGCAGCCGCTTCCAGGTGCCGCGGCCGGGCCCGCGGGAGTGCGACGAGATCGTGAGCTATGCGCTGGCGAACGGCGCCACCCTACACGTGGAGGCTCGCCCCGGGCTCTCGGTGGTGGCGGCGCGGGCGGCGTGTCTGGGCGGGCTGCTCTCGGAGGACGAGAGCAACGCGGGCATCGCCCGCTTTGCCAGCGCGATGTGGTCCCGGGGCACGCGCAACCACTCCGCCGCCAACTGGGCCCGGGCGGTGGAGTCGATCGCCGCGGACCTCGACGGCTACTCGGGGCGCAGCAGCGTAGGCCTGGCCCTCGAGGTTCCGAGCGCCCGGATCGAGCCCGCCCTCGATCTCTTTGCCGAGGCGCTCCTCGAACCCGCCTTCGACCCGGAGGAGCTCGAGCGCGAGCGCCGCGACACCCTGGCCGCCCTCGCCCGTCGCGAAGATCGTCTGGGCGCCCGGGCCTTCGACCTCTTCACCGAGACCCTGTGGCGCGCCCACCCCTACCGCCATCCGATCGTCGGGCGCGAAGCGGCGATCGCCGCGCTCACCCGGGAAGACCTGCTCGCCTACCACCGACGCTGGATCACCGGACCCAACCTGGTGATCGGTGTCGCCGGCGACATCGACCCGGACCGCTGCGCGGAGGCCTTCGCCACGCGCCTCGCCGACCTCGACGCCACGCCCTTCGAGGTGGCGCTCCCGCCCGAGGAGCCGGCCCCCGACGCGCCCCGGGACGCCCTGCTGCGCAAGGACCGCGCCCAATGCCACCTCGTGGTCGGATTTCGCGGGCTGCGCGTGGACGACACCGATCGCTTCGCCCTCGACGTCCTGTCCCAGCTCCTCGCCGGCCAGGGCGGGCGGCTCTTCCTCGAGCTGCGCGACCGCCAGGGGCTCGCCTACGCACTCAACGCCGTGAACGTGGAGGGCGTGGCGCCGGGCTTCTTCGCGGTGTCGATCGCGTGCTCCCCCGACAAGCTCGACGCCGCCCAGCGCGGCATCGACGAAGAGCTCGATCGGGTGCTCCAGGTGGCCCCGGCCCCCGCCGAGCTCGAGCGCGCCCGGCGCTACCTGATCGGCACCCACGAGATCGACCGCCAACGCTCCGCCTCGCGTGCCGCCCAGAGCGCCCTCGACGGGCGTTACGGCCTGGGGCTGCGCGGGGATCGCGAGTACCCCGAGGCCATCGCCGCCGTCGACGGCGAGGCGTTGTTGCGGGTCGCGCGACGCGTCCTGCGGATGGACGCGCGGATCGAAGCGGTGGTGCGGCCCTGAGGCGTCGCGGAGACGTTACTCCGCCGCAGCCGCCGCCTTGCGCCGCGCGGTCTTGATCTCGATGGTCTCGTTCGGAACGTCCTGAAAGCCCGTGGGCACCGCTGCGATGGCGTCGACCACGTCCATTCCGGAGGTGACGCGGCCGAAGACGGCATAGCCGAAGTCGCGACCGCCGTGGTTTAGGAAATCGTTGTCCTTGTGGTTGATGAAGAACTGGGCGGTCGCGCTGTGGATGTCCGAGGTGCGCGCCATCGCGACCGTGCCGCGGTCGTTCTTCAACCCGTTGTCCGCCTCGTTGTGGATCGGGGCGCGGGTGGACTTCTGCTTCATGTCCGCGGTCATCCCACCCCCCTGAATCATGAAATCGGGGATCACGCGGTGGAAGATCGTGCCGTCGTAGAAGCCGGCGTCGACGTACGCGAGAAAGTTCTCCGTCGAGATCGGTGCCTTGTCCTCGTCGAGCTCGATCTCGATCACCCCTTTGCTCGTCTCCAGAATGACCACGGTGCTCCCTCCTTGTGTGGTGTCGGCTGCCCAGGTGGACCCGCTCGTTCCGAGCAACGCGAGACAGACCGCGGTCACGAGAGATCGACGTTTCATGAGATCTCCTGTCGCACTTTCGGGGCGTCGGGGGGTCGGGCGGTGGAAAAAGAAGCGGCCAGCGTACCGGCTGGGCTCGACCCCGCAAGTTGCCGTTTCTTAGACTGCCGAGCCTGATGCGCGCCCTCGCCCGCCCACTGCGGCTCGCGGTCCTCGCAGCGCTCGCCACGCTCGCCGCGCCCACCGAGGCGGGCGCGGCCGGCGACGCGCGAGCCGCGTCGACGGGCGCCGCCCTCTGGCAGCGTCTCGAGTTCGACTCGGA
>JANQRO010000088.1 GCA_028284525.1 Myxococcota bacterium
GCGACGAGACGCTCGATCTGCTCGCGCTCCGCCGACTCGTCCACCACGAGGATCGCTTCGGATCCGGCGCCTTCCTCGACGAGGGGGGAGGGCGCGTGCTCCTGGAACTGATTCACGCCGACGACGGGGATCTCGCCGGCTTCGATCGCGCGCACCCGGTCGCTGTGGCTCTCGACCAGACGTTGCTTCATGTAGGCGTTGTCCACCGCCGCGACGGCGCCGCCCATCGCCAGGATGTGGTCGAGCTCCGCGCGGGCTTCGCGCACCAGCTGGTCGACGCGCTCGGCCACCACCGGAGAGCCGTCGAAGAGGTCGCCGAACTCGAGCAGGTCGCTTTCGAAGGCGAGGATCTGTTGGACCCGCAGCGACCACTGCTGGTCCCAGGGGCGCGGGAGCCCGAGCGCCTCGTTCCAGGCCGGGAGCTGGAGGGCGCGGCAGCGCGCGTTCTTCGACAGCGTCACACCGAGGGACTCGAGCACGATCCGGATGATGTTGTTCTCGGGCTGGGATTCGGTGAGACCCAGGCTGTTCACCTGGACGCCGTAGCGGAAGCGGCGCAGCTTCGCGTCGTCGACCCGGTAGCGGTCGCGGGTGATCTCGTCCCAGAGCTGCCCCATCGCCCGGCACTTGCACATCTCCTCGACGAAGCGGATCCCCGAGTTCAGGAAGAACGAGATGCGCCCGACGATGCGTGGCAGGGTCTCGGGGGCCACGTCGTCGCGCTCGCGCAGGGTGTCGAGCACGGCAATCGCGTTGGCCATCGCGAAGGCGATCTCCTGGACCGGGGTCGCGCCGGCCTCCTGCAGGTGGTAGGAGCAGATGTTGATCGGGTTCCACCTGGGGATCGCGTCGACGGTGTAGGCGATCACGTCGCTGGTGAGGCGCATCGAGGGCTCGGGCGGGAAGGCGTAGGTCCCCCGGGAGAGGTACTCCTTCACGATGTCGTTCTGGGTGGTGCCGGAGAGGGCGTCCGAGGCGACACCCTGACGCTCGGCCACGGCGACGTAGAGCGAGAGCAGCCACGCCGCCGTCGCGTTGATCGTCATCGAGGTGTTCATGCGGTCGAGGGGGATGCCCTCGAAGAGGGTCTGCATGTCCTCGATGTGACAGATCGGCACCCCGACCTTGCCGACCTCACCGCGGGAGAGCGGATGGTCGGAGTCGTATCCGGTCTGGGTGGGCAGGTCGAACGCGACCGAGAGGCCCGTCTGCCCCTTGGCGAGGTTGGTGCGGTAGAGCTCGTTGCTGGCCCGTGCCGAGCTGTGCCCCGAGTAGGTGCGGAACACCCAGGGGCGGTCTCGGCTCGGGGGGTCTCGGGTCTCGCTCGCAGCATTGGGGGACACGGCCGGTCTCCTGGTTCGGGCCGATCAAGGTAGCGGAGCCCCTCCCCGGGGCCGTAGTGTCGGCGCCGTGACCGACGCGCAGGGATTCCACAAGCTCGGCCCGGAAGCGGCGCTGGACGCCGTCGAACGCTACGGCCTGGAGCCCACCGGTCGCTGCGGGGTGCTGCGTCACCTCGAGAACCGTGTCTACGACGTCGAGCTCGCCAGCGGGGGCTTCGCCGTGGTGAAGTTCTATCGGCCCGGGCGCTGGTCGCGGGCGGCGTTGCTGGACGAGCACCGGTTCCTACGCGACCTGGTTGCGGCCGAGGTGCCGGTGTGTGCGCCGCTTGCGGCGCAGGACGGTTCGACTCTGGGCGTCTACCGCGGCGTCCACTACGGGGTGTGGGAGCGCACCGGCGGCCGCGAGCCCGACGAGTTCGACGACGCCGAGCTCGTCGTCGTGGGCCGTCTCCTCGCCCGGGTCCACGCCGTCGGGGCCACCCGCGCGGCCCCCGACCGCCCCGAGCTCGACGGCGACTACGGGATCCGTCAGCACCTCCCCGTCATCGACGACGCGATCGCGGTGGCCTGTGCCGGCCGCTACCGCGACGCGGCGCTGCGGCTGGCCGACTGTCTCGACGACCGTCTCGACGCCACCGAGGTGCCCTTTCTGCGTATCCACGGCGACTGTCACCGGGGCAACCTGCTGCGCAGCGGCGGCGGCGGCGCGAGCCACGTCTTCCTCGACTTCGACGACTTCGTCGAGGGGCCCGCGGTCCACGACCTGTGGGTGCTGGTGCCCCACCGCGGGGCCGAGGGCGCGGCGATGCGCGCCCGGATGCTCGAGGGCTACCAACAGTTCTTCGAGTTCGACACCGCCTGGTGGCGCCTGGTCGAACCGCTGCGCGCCACCCGCTACGTGGAGAAGACGGGGTGGGTTGCACGGCGCTACGACGAGTCGACCTTCCGCTCGACCTTCCCGCACTTCGGCACCGAGACCTTCTGGGAGCGGGAGACCCGTGACCTCGAAGAGCAGTGGCGGCAGGTCCAGGACGAGCGCTAGGACGTCGCGGCCGACAATCGGCCCGACCCGGCTTCGCACGGGCCCCCCAGGGGCTACAGTCCCTTGTCTACGCGGGCGGCGTGCTTATCTTCGGCTCCCCGCAGGCAATGGGAGTCTCCGATGTCCGACCTCCTCCACCCCACCTCCGGCGTCGAGGCCACGCTGCCCGAAGAGCTCGAGGAGGAGATCCGCCGGCTCAAGAAGGAGCGCAACGCGGTCGTCCTGGCGCACTACTACCAGGAGTCCGAGGTGCAGGATCTGGCCGACCACGTCGGCGACTCCCTGGCGTTGGCGCGTGTGGCGCAGCAGGTCGAGAGCGATGTCATCGTCTTCTGCGGCGTCCACTTCATGGCCGAGACGGCCAAGATCCTGAACCCGACCCGCACAGTGGTCGTTCCCGATCTCGCCGCCGGATGCTCCCTCGCCGACGGCTGCCCGCCCGGGGAGTTCAAGGCCTTCATCGACCAGCACCCGGACGCGGTCGTGGTGTCCTACATCAACACGTCGGCCGCGGTGAAGGCGCTTTCCGATGTGATCTGCACCTCGTCCAACGCCGTCGAGATCGTGCGTCACTACGCGGACCGTCCGGTGATCTTCGCCCCCGACCGTCACCTCGCCCGCTGGGTGTCGAAACAGGCCGACCGCCCCGACCTCATCGTGTGGCAGGGCGCCTGCATCGTTCACGAGCAGTTCAACGCCAAGGCGCTGACGGGGCTCCGGGTGCGCCACCCCGATGCGGAGGTGCTCTCCCACCCCGAGTGCGACGAGGCCGTGCTCGAGCAGTCGGACTTCATCGGATCGACCAAGAAGATCATCGACCGCGCCATCGCCTCGCCGGCGAAGACGCTGATCATCGGCACCGAGGACGGGGTCTTTCACCAGATCCTCAAGCACGTGCCCGAGAAGGAGCTGATCCAGGTGCCGGGCATGGACGAGAGCTGCGCCTGCAACCGCTGTCCGTACATGCGGCTCAACACCCTCGAAAAGCTCTACGCGTGTCTGCGCGACCTCAAGCCCGAGATCGAGCTCGACGAGGAGACCCGTCTCGCGGCGCTCGCCCCGCTCGAGAAGATGCTGGAGCTCTCGTAGGGGCTAGCTCGCCAGGTCGGATGCGCTGAACCCGTAGGCTTCGGCGTACTCCGCGTCGCCGCTCGCGATGAGCTTGGCGTAGCTCACCATCACGCGACACTGCTTCACGGTGGCGTCGTCCTGCATCTTGCCGTCGATCATCACGCAGCCCGAGCCGTCGCCCATCTCCTCGATCACGTGCTTGGCCCACAGCACCTCGTCGATCTCGGGGCTGAACACCTTCCGCGCCACGTCGATCTGGGCCGGGTGGAGGCTCCAGGCCCCCACGCACCCGAGCAGGAAGGCGGCGCGGAACTGGTCCTCGCAGGCGACCAGGTCGCGGATGTCACCGAAGGGGCCGTAGTAGGGGAGGATCCCGTGGCTGGCGCAGGCGTCGACCATCCGCGCCAGGGTGTAGTGCCAGGGGTCCTGCTGGGCGGTGATCCGCGGCGCGTCGGGATGCTCGGCGTCGGGGTCGGTGCGCACCAGGTAGCCGGGGTGGCCGCCGCCCACACGGGTCGTCTTCATCCGCCGGCTCGCCGCCAGGTCGGCGGGGCCGAAGGAGAGGCCCTGCATGCGCGGACTCGCCCCACAGATCTCTTCGACATTCGTGACGCCCTGGGCGGTCTCGAGGATCGCGTGGACCAGCAGCGGTTCGGTGAGGCCGGCCTTGGCCTCGAGCTGCGCGAGGAGTTGGTCGACGTAGTGGATGTCCCAGGGGCCCTCGATCTTGGGCACCATGATCACATCGAGCCGGTCGCCGATCTCGCCCACGAGACGCGTCAGGTCGTCGAGGATCCACGGGGAGTCGAGGCTGTTCACCCGGGTCCACAGCTGGCAGGCGCCGAAGTCGGTGCTCTGGGCGATCTTGATCAGACCCTCGCGCGCCGCGACCTTGTTGCCGATCTCGATGGCGTCTTCGAGGTTGCCGAGCATCACGTCGCACTTCTGGGCGAGCTCGGGGGCCTTCGCCGCCATCTTTTCGTTGCTCGGATCGAAGAAGTGGATCATCCGCGAGGGACGGAAGGGGATCTCGCGCAGCGGTTCGGGGGCTCCGATCGCCTTGGGCCGGAAGAAGTCTTTGGCTCCGCGCATGGGGGTCTCCTTGGGGTGCCGCGCTCGCGTTGCGGGCGCCTACTCGTAGAGCTTGAGGACGCGCACCGCGCCCTTCGGGCCGACCTCGAGGCAGAGGTCGCAGAGGACGCACTCGTCGAGGTTGTCCTCGACGATCTCGAGAGTGTTGTCGGCGACCGAGAAGATGTCGACGGGACAGACCTCGACCAGCTTCTGGGCGAGCCCGACGTCTCGTGCGACCGAGTCGTCGACCTGCACGTCGATGAAGGTGCCGGGCATCAGCGGACCTCTCCGTCGGTGGCGGGGCCGGGCATCAGCGGACCTCTCCGTCGGTGGCGGGGCCGGGCATCAACGGGCCTCCGCGAGACGTTTCTGGATCAGCTCCGGGATCTCTTCGATGCGCTCGGCCACCGAGATCCCGGCCTTTTCCATCCGCTCGATCTTGCTGGCGGTGGTGTCTTCCTTGCCCTCGACGATGGTGCCCGCGTGACCGAAGCGCATGCCCTGCATCTCGTCCATAAAGCGACCGGCCATGAACGCCACGATCGGGAGCCGCGAGTCGTTCTCGGCCACCCAGTCGGCCAGCTCGGCCTCCATCCGGCCGCCCGGCTCGGAGTAGATGGCGATCGCGTGGGTCTCCGGGTCGGCCTCGAAGAGGGGCATCAGCTCCGCGTAGGTGCTGCCCACGATGGCGTCGCCGCCGATCGACACCGCGGTGGACTGGCCGAGCCCCGCCGCGCTGAGGGTGCTCGCGATCTCGGTGGTCATCCCCCCCGAGCGCGACATGATGCCGATGTGGCCCTTGCTGTAGGCCTGGCGCGTGTTGGCTGCGGGACCTCCGACGCCGCCCATCTTGGCCTCGCCCGGCGAGATGATGCCTAGACAGTTGGGGCCGATGATCCGCGCGTCCTTCATGCGGGCGAGCTCGACCATCTGGGCGACGTCCTTGCGCGGCACGTTCTCGGTCACGACGACGATGAGCTTCACCCCGTTCTCGAGGGCCTCGAACACCGCGTCGTGGACAAAGCCCGGCGGCACGCTCACGATCGATCCCTCGACGTTCCCGTGGTCGCGCACGACGTCGCGCACACAGTCGTAGACGGGGACGCCGTAGACGTCGCGGCCGGCGCGGCCGGGGGTGACGCCGCCTACGATCTTTGCGCCGTAGTCGAGGTTCTCCCGGGTGAGGTTCACCGCCTCGCGCCCGGTGATGCCCTGGATGATGAATCGGGTGTCCTGGGTGATGAGGATCGGCACGGCGCGACCTACGACATCTTCGCCACGGCGCGCCCCGCGGCCTCGTACATCGAGACCGAGCGGTCGCAGTACTCGACGCCGTACTTCTCGAGGATCTTGAAGCCCTCCTCCTCCCAGGCGCCCGGGATGCGGAAGATCGCGATCACTTCGCTCGGGTCCTTGCCCAGCTCGAGACAGCCCTTCACGACACCGCGCGCCACGATGTCGACCCGGGTGTTCGAGACGACGTTCATCATGACGGCGATCTTCTCGACACCGGGCTTGCCGAGGATCAACTTGGTGAGGTTCTTGGCCTTGCCGACGCTCGGGTTGCCGCCGATCTCGCAGTAGTTGGCGGGCTTGCCACCGTGTTTGCGCACGGCGTCGAAGAGGGTGAGCGAGCCGCCGCCGGCGCCGATCACCAGCCCCAGGTCGCCGTCGAACTCGACCACGTTGCCGGCCACGCCGCGGTGGTCGGCGGCGTTCACCTCGGCGCCGCGGATCTCGAAGTCGGTGGGGGGGCGCGCCTGGCGGGTCTCCTCCGGCCGGATCCCGAGCTCTTCGAGGAGCGCCCGGTGCCGCCCGCGCGCTTCGGCCTCCATGTCGATGTGGCCGTCGAGGACGACGAAACGCCCGTCGGCGAGACGCCCCAAGGGGTTGATCTCGGCGAGGGTCAGGTCGTAGGCCAGGAAGACCTTCATCAGCTCGAAGACGATCGGCGTGAGGCGATTCAGTGACGACCCGCTCACCCCCGTCGCGGCGATCGCCTCCTTGGCGATGCGCGGGGTGATCGGCAGCACCGAGGAGAAGTGGGTCTGGGACACGTGCTCGGGGTGGGTCTCCGCTACCTCCTCGATGTCGATCCCACCCATGTCGCTGAACACCAGCACCGGGCACTTGCGACGCCCGTCCCAGGTGATCGCGGCGAAGTACTCCTGCTCGATCTGGCTGCGCTCCTCGACGAGCACCGAGCGGGCCTCCTGACCCTTCACGACGATCGGCAGGATCGTTTCGAAGTGCGCGGCCGCCTCGTCCGGGGTGTCGGCGAACTGGACAGCGCCGGCCTTCATCCGCCCGCCCGAGAGCACCTGGCCCTTCAGGACGGTGGGGCCGCCGATCTCTTCCGCGATGCGGCGGGCGTCGGCGGTGGTCTCGGCCACACCGCTTCGGCCCAGCGGCATGCCGTGACGCCGGAACAGCGCCTTCGACTCGTACTCGTAGAAACGCATGGAGGTCCTCGGGCCGCCACGCGGCGAGGAGCGGGCGGCAAAGCCCGCGCACCCTACCCCCTTTCCCCGGGGCCTTCAAGCGGCACGCCGCCCGCTGTGGCGGTTTCGTGACACGGTGCCCCCGCAGCCGAGCCGCAGCTCGTCGGCACCCCGGGTGCGGGGTCCACGCGGCCCCGCCCGGCTGAATCGCGCCGGGAGAAATCGCTAAGCTGCGCCTTCCCCGCGTCTCTTTTCGACTGCTTGGTGGCACCTACGAGTGCTTCCCCGCCTGCAAAGGTCCCCCCGATGCCGCGTGCCTACTCCATCAGTTCCGAGTCGATCGAAGCCGAGCGCGTACGCATCGGCGGTGAGGCCGAAAAGTTCGACATCTCCCGCGTCGTCCAGCTCGACGAGCTCGAGCTCCGCGAGATGGGGCCGAGCGACGTCCACCTGCGGATCCTCGCCGTCTCCGGGGAGCACAACATCAACCACGCCGCGCTGGCGGACACGGTCAACATCGCCGAGCTCCGCGGCGGCAAGATCTTCCCCGGCAACTCGGCGGTGGGTGTCATCATCGCCGCCGGGGATCGGGTGAGCGACTTCCGGGTGGGCGACGTCGTCCTCACCCACTGCAACGGCGAGCCCGACCTCTACGGGTTCCCAAAGCGGATCTGGGCCTACGACATGCCCGAGTCGATCGGCTGGTACGGCGAGGAGGCGGTGGTCGGCGACTGGCAGATCGGGAAGGCGCCCCTCGAATGCGGCTTGAACCTCTGGGAGATCGCCGCGCTTCCGCTGCGCGCCCCCACCGCGTACCACATGTGGCGGCGGGCGCTCGGGATCTACCGGCTCAAGGTGCCCCGGGACCGGCAGGCCGCCCTCAACGTGCTCTCTTTTGGCGGTGGGACCGGCGAGTGCTTCCTCATGCTCGCGCGTTCCGAGGGACACAACGCCTACTTCTGTTCGGGCACCGCCGAGCGTCGCGAGGCCCTCGAGGCCCTGGGCATCCACGGTATCGATCAGAACGCGTTCCAACGGTTCCGCACCAAGGCCGACGTCAAGAAGTTCACCGACGAGGTGAAGACGATCACCGGCGGCGAGGGCATGCACATCGTGGCCGACATGATGCGTGGCCCGGTCTTCCCCGCTGGGATGGGCGCCCTCGCGCGGCAGGGCGTGAACGTGTCGGCGGGCTGGCAGCTCTCTCAGCTCGTCGAGTACAACAGCACGATCTGCTCGGTGAAGCAGGTCACCCTCGACCACACCCACTACGAGACCGTCGACGGGTGTCGAGCCGCCACCGAGTTCTACGGCAGCGTCTTCAAGCCGACGGTGCACCGGGAAATCTATTCCTTCGAGGATCTCCCGCGCTGCTTCGCCGAGCTCGAGGCCAACACCCAGACCGGCATCCCGATCATCCGCGTCGCCAACGACATGCCCGAGACGGTCGCCCACCTGCTCGACTGACACACGGCCGCGCCCGGCCTCCGCGAGCCCGCGGGACGTTCGCGCGCGCCGCCGCTGCGCCCTCAGGCGTAGTGCGAGCGGCGTTTGACCGCGACGTCGCGGTCGAGCTCGAAGATCTGGACGCGCTTCCAGCCCTCGGGCGCGTCGTCGCTCTGCTCGTCGCCGTCGCCGAGCTTGGCGAATTTGTGCCCGTGGAGCCGCGTCTCGACGACCCCCAGGTCGGCGCGTCCCGGGTAGTCGCGGGTGCCCAGGATCTCGGTCGCCGCGAAGACGGTGTCGCCCGCAAAGAGCGGCGCGGTGTGTCGGCCCGTCTTGTACACGATGTCGCCCAGGGCGTTGTCGCCGACATTCGGACACGACAGCCCGAGACACAACACGAAGGGAATGCCCCCGAAGATGATGAGCTCTCCTCCCACGTACTGCTTGGGATCGAGGTCGATCATGAATTGGTTGCAGTGCACCTGGCTCGTGTTGTCGAGTACCGCGGTCAGGTGGATGTGCTCGGCCGTCATGGTGCGTCCCCGCGAGTGCTCGATCCGGGTGCCGGCCTCGAAGTCCTCGAAGTAGGTGTCGTCGTTCGAGAGGTGCGCCATCGATCCGTAGTCCGCGCCGGGGTCGTAGGCGGGCAGCCAGAGTTCGCAGGGGATCTCGTCGGGCTCGGCGGCGCCGGGGTGGAGCGCGGCGGAGTCGTCCTGCTTCCACACCTGGACCTTGCGCTGCCAGGTGAGCACCACCGCCTCGTCGTCCTCGCCCACGTTCTTGCGCGCCGTCGATTGGACGTGGACGACGCCGAGGTTGGGGCGGCTGCGCGACGCGGTCACCTCGAGGATCTTGGTCTCGACCTCGATCGTGTCGCCGACGTAGACCGGCGCGCCAAAGCGCATGTCGATGTACTCGAGGTTGGCCCGTGCGTTCTCGGAGATGTCCTCGACGCTCTGGCTGAAGGCGATCAGCATCACCAGGCCGGGCGGGCACACCAGCCCCTCGAAGCCGTAGGCGCGGGCGTAGCGCGCGTTCTTCGAGAACGGGCTCGTCGTCATCGTGAACTCGGTAAAGGTCGTGAACAGGCCCTCGGTCACGGTCTTGCCGCCCTTGTGGCGGAGCAGCGCGCCGGGAACGAAGTCCTCGAGAAAGTTCCCGATGGTTTTGCGCAGGACGCGGGGGGAGTCGGACAAAGCGGAGGCTCTCCTGGCTAGCGGTCGGTGCCCGCGCGCTCGCGGGCGAGAAAGGCGTCGATCAGCGCGTCGGAGCCGGCGACCATACCGGCTTCGATCAGCGTCTTCGCCTGGTTGTAGCGTCGCGTCGCGCGGGCGAAATCGAGGTAGGCCCCCCCGGCCTCGCGCACCAAGAGGTCGCCCGCGCAGACGTCCCACTCGTTCTTCGGTGCGACCGAGAGGTTGAAGTCCCCCTCGCCCGACGCCACACAGGCGAGCTTCCAGGCGATCGAGCCGACGGGGCGGATCTCCTGGAACCAGCCCTCGAAGCGGTCGAACTCGCCGCGTCGGATCTCCGAGCGGCTGGCGATCACCACACACTCGTCGAGCGCGGTGACCGGGGAGACGCGCACCCGCTCGCCGTCGCGAAAGGCGCCGTCGCCGCGGCTGCCCCAGACCGCGGTGCGGGCCGCGGGGTTCTCGACCACCCCGACCACCGGCTCCCCGTCTTCGACCAGGGCGATCGAGACCCCGAACTCGGGGATCCCTTCGGTGAACTCCTTGGTGCCGTCCATCGGGTCGACGATCCACACCCGGCAGCAGTCGACGCGCTTCGGGTCGTCGACGGTCTCCTCCGAGAGGATCGCGTCGTCGGGGAAGGCCGCGGCGAGCCCCGCGCGGATGTGGTTGTCCGATTCGAGATCGGCGAGGGTCACCGGGTTGCCCTTCGACTTCTCCCACTTCTCGGTGCCGTCGGTGTAGTGACGCAGCAGGATCGCGCCGGCTTCGCGCCCGAGCTCTCGGGCGACGTCGAGTTCTCGCTGGTAGCTCATCGCGCGGGAGTATACTGATCGGCATGCACAGCGAAGATCTTCCCCAGGGCTACCTGGTTCGGCCGGATTCCGGAACCCATCCCGGCGTCGTGATGATCCACGACGTCTGGGGTCTCGCCGATCACACCCGCGATCTCGCGAACCGTCTCGCCGAGGAGGGTTTCGCGGTCCTCGCCGTCGACCTCTACCGCCGTGTCGACGACCTGCAGATCGACGACCCGGGGGCGTGGATGCGCGGGCTCTCGGACGTCGAGATCGCCGCGGACCTCCAGGCGGCCATCGATCTCTTGGGGGGCCACGCCGCGGGGACCGGCAAGGTCGGGATCACGGGCTTCTGTATGGGCGGGATGTACACCCTGCTCGCCGCCTCCGATTGTCGCGGTCTCTCGGGGGCCGTGCCCTACTACGGGCTCCTCTCCTACGAGCACGGTCTCCTGGCCGACCCGGCCCGGGACACCGCCCGGCGGCCCCACGATGTGCTCACGGCGGCACCCCGCGTCGGCTGCCCGATCCTGGGCTTCTTCGGCGCCGACGACGAGTTCGTGCCCGTCGAGGACGTCCGCGCGCTGGAGGCCACCCTCGCCGGCACCGCCCACGAGACGGAGGTGGTGCTCTACGAGGGCGCCGGCCACGCCTTCATGAACGACACTCGTCCCGAAGCCTATCGGCCCGAGATCGCCGCCAAGGCCTGGGGACGGATGGTGGACTTCCTGCGCGGGGCCCTCGGCTAGGCGACGCCCGCCACGGGGCGTGCCGTGAGAAGCGCGAGCCGTCGCCGCCGGGTGAGGTGGGGGGCGGCGTTGATGTCGACCGCGACCGGGGACAGGAACTCGTCGCGCCACACCACGCGGAAGCGTTGGCCCTCGCCGCTCTCGCCCAGACTCTCGAGGCGTTCGCTCCAGAGCTCCCGCGAGTCGCGGTCGACGTGACGCGCCACGTGACGGCCGAGCAGGGCCTCGCGGTCGACGCCCAGCAGGGCCAGCGCGGCGGGGTTGGCGTCGGCGATCTCCCCGGAATCGAGGTCGACGGCGAGGAAGGCGTCGGCCACCCGATCGATGGCCCCCGCGACGGCGCGGCGTTTGGCGGGCTTGGCCTTGCGCGCCTTGCGGGAGAGCTGGCTCCCCCGAAGCCCTGCGGCGAAGCGCAGTTGGAGCGGTCCGAGGAGCGTTTCGAGCGCCGCCGCGTCCCCGGCGCAGCGACTGGCCGCGTCGCACCAGCGGCCCACCCAGCGCAGGGCCTTCTCGGGGTCGACCCGCAGCCCGTCGAGGGCCGGCTCGCCGGCTTCGCCGCGGCGCAGCGAGGCGGCGGCGAACGAGCGGAAGCGTCGCAGGGTCTCGGCCTCGGCGAGAGACGGGGTCTCGCCCCCGTTCTGCTCGACGAGGGCGCGGTCGATCGCCGCCCGTCGCGTGACCAGAAAGCTCGCCCAGTGCAGGCTCGCACCACTTCGCATGCCGAGACCCCCCGTGTACCACTGCTGCGGGATGTCGCGCCGGGGGAAGCGCGGAGGCCGGCTTTGCCGGCGCACGAGACGTAACCTAGTGGTTTCGCCGCCGCGCCGCGACGTGGCCGCCTGCCGCCGCCGGGGCCGAGACCGCGAGATCTCGACACGGACGAGGAGAACGTGATGAGCGCCGTACAAGTGAAGCCGCCGGAGGGCGACGCGATCGATTGGAGCCAGCTCGACCTGGCGGCCCCGACCCCCGAGCACGCGATGCTGGCCGAGACGCTGCGCAGTTTCGTCGAGCGCGAAGTGGAGCCCCAGGCCCTGGCCGCCGACCGCGACGAGGAGTTCAACCGCGAGCTCTTCGCCAAAGCCGGCGAGCTCGGCTTCCTCGGCGTGACGCTCCCGGAGGAGTACGGCGGGGCCGGCCTCGACGCGACGGCCGCGGTCCAGGTCTCCGAGATCCTCTCGACCTCCGACCCCGCCTTCGCCCTGTCGGTCCTGGCCCACTCGTACCTCTTCGCCCAGAACGTCTCGGTCAACGGCAGCGAGGCGCAGAAGCGGGAGTTCCTGCCGCCCTCGGCGAGCGGCGAGTGGATCGGCGGGCTGTGTATGACCGAGCCGGGGGTCGGTACGGACGTGCTCTCCATGAGCACCACCGCCACCCGCGACGGCGACCACTACCGCATCACCGGTCGCAAGACCTTCATCACCAACGGTGGCGTCGGCGGCGACGAGACCGGCGATGCGTTCATCGTCTACGCGGCGACGGCGCCCCGGGAGATCAGCTCCTTTCTCGTGCGCAAAGGGACGCCCGGCTTCGGCCTGGGGCAGAAGTGGGGCGACAAGCTCGGGATGCGCGCGTCGTTCACCGCGGAGCTGGTCTTCGACGAGGTTCCGGTCCCCGTCGCGAACCTGATGGGGAAGCCCGGCGACGGCACCCTCCACATGATGCGCAACCTCGAGCTCGAACGGCTGGTGCTCGCCGCGCAGTCGGTCGGTATCGCCCAGCGCTGCATCGAGGTGATGCTCGCGTACTCGGGGGATCGCAAGGCCTTTGGCAAGCCGATCCGCTCGTTCGGCCAGGTGCAGCGACACATCGCCGAAGCCTTCGCCGAGTACCGCGCGGCTCGCGCCTTCGTCTACGACGTCGCGCGACGCATCGATCTCACGAAGTCCGGACAGCGGGTGGACGCCGACGCGACCAAGCTCTTCGCGTCGCAGGTGGCGAAGCGCGCCGCCGATTCGGCGATCCAGGTGCTCGGCGGCTACGGCTACATGGGCGAGTACGTGGTGTCGCGGCTGTGGCGCGACGCCAAGCTCATCGAGATCGGCGGCGGGACCCTCGAGGCCCACCACAAGAACCTCGTGAACGAGCTCGGCAAGAACCCCGCCGCAATTCGCGCCTAGCTCCGCGACGATGGGTCGCCTGATCTTCGTCCGCCACGGCGAGAGCGTGGCCAACGCCGAAGGCCGCTTCACCCGCGGGCCCCACGAAGGCCTGACGGAACGGGGCCGGCGCGAAGCCGTGGAGCGCGGGGCCGACCTGGCCCAGCGGGTGCGCCCGGTCGCGCTCTACACGAGTCCCTTTGCCCGGGCGCGGGAGACCGCGACCCTCCTGGGCGCCGCGCTCGAGCTCGAGGCGCGGGTGGTCGAGGCGTTGCGCGAACAGTTCTTCGGCGCTCTGCACGGACGTCCCCACAGCGCCCTCGCCGACGCCGTCGAGCCCCGCGGGCTGGCCCGCTGGGACTACCGTCCGCCGGAGGGCGAGACGCTCCGCGAGGTCGCCCAGCGGGTCGGTCCGGCCATCGCCGAGATCGCGGCGGCGCATCCCAAGGACGAGGTCGTGGTGGTGAGCCACGGGGGCGTGATGGCGGCGCTGCGGGGTTGGCTCGAGCAGCGCTACGACCGGGCACCGGCCCTCAGCGCCAACGCCTCGGGGTACTGGATGACCCATACCCGGGACGCCCGGGATGCGGCCGGCGGGCCGGCGCCGCGCTTCGGCACCCCACAGCCTCTCGACACCCTCCCTACGGGCTAGTGCCCCAGGGTCTGGTGGATCCACTCGGCGCGACGTCGGAGCTTCTGGGAGGCGGGGCGCACGTGGCTCATCAGGTTTCCGCTCACGCGGCCGAGCCGCACCATCACCGCGGTCGAGAGCTGGTGGAGCACCATCTTCTGGGCGAGCCCGCCCTTCATCCGCGTCGAGCCCGCGATCACCTCGGGGCCCACTTCGGTGACGATGGCGAGGTCCGCCTCCTCGGCCAGCGGCGAGCTCGGATCGCAGGTGATCGCGATGCTGAGCGCGCCGCAGCCCTGGGCGTAGCGGAGCCCGGCCACCGTGTAGGGGGTGCGCCCGCTCGCCGAGATCGCCACGAGCGCGTCGGCCTTGCCGAGGTCGCGCTGCTCGAGGTCGCGGAGCGCGGCCTCTTCGTCGTCTTCGGCGCCCTCCACGGCGGCGAGAAGCGCCCGCGGCCCTCCGGCGATGATGCCCTGGACCTGGTCGGCCTCGATGCCGAAGGTCGGCGGCAGCTCGGCGGCGTCGAGGCAGCCCATCCGACCGCTGGTCCCCGCGCCCATGTTGAACCACACGCCCCCGTCGCGGAGCGCGTCGCAGAGTCGCCGCGCGGCGCGGGCCACCGCCGCGCCGGTGCTCCCGACCGCGCACGCTGCGCGCAGATCTTCACCGTGGATCGCGGACACGATCGACTGGAACGAGCGGTTGTCGAGGTCCGCCGTGCCGGCGTGGATCGCTTCCGTTACCGGCAACGGCTTCGTCGCCGCCTCGCCAGAGCTCACTAGAGACATGGACACCTCCCTGGTCCCAGTGAGTGGCAGATTGTGGCGCCCATGTGACGCACGGGATCGCCCTGGACGCCTACACGGCAAGTCATCGGCAATCGATCCCCCAGAGCGCCGCGCGAGCAACGGAACCAGTCTCTCTGTTTGGCACCCGCCCCCGGACTCCCAGCGCGGGTCGGCACCCCCGCAAGCGCAGGGCGAAGCCCTGCGCGCGCAGCGAGCCGGAGGCGAGCGAAGTTCGACCGGGACGCCTCCCGCCGGGCACCCACCGCCGCCCAGGGTTCGGGCTCGCTCGCCTGGATCGGCC
>JANQRO010000091.1 GCA_028284525.1 Myxococcota bacterium
CTGGCGGAGGCGCGCTCCGCTTCGCGGAGCAGGGTCTGCATCGCGGGGTCCTCGGTGAGGAACCCACAGCCGCCCCCGGCGGCCGCCTCGCGCCGCGCGCGCACCGGGGCCAGCGCCTCCTCGAGCGCCTCGGCGCCGAAGGGCTTGGCGATGACCTCGTGGACACCGCGCTTCACGGCGTCGACGGCGCGTTCGAGATCGCGGTCGGGGAGCAGCCCCACGACGGAGAGCTCGGCGTCTCGACCCGTCCAGCGCTCCACCGCCGCCAACGCGCCGGGTGCCGCGAGCTCGACGACGGCGGCCCGCACCCGGTCGCGCAGGGCGTCGTCCCCCGGCTCGATCGCGCGTCGCGGGATGACCCGCCAGCCCGACGCCTCGAGGGCACTCTGGATCGCCCCGCGCAGGGCGTCGTCCCGCTCCGCGACGAGGACCTCCGCGCTCACGGGCGCGTGTCCTCGAACCACAGACGCATCGCCCGCGGCGCGAACTCGAGGGCGGCGCCGCACTCGGCACAGGCCTGACGCAACGGAGCGACGGCGGCGAGATCGCTCTCGCGACGTCCGCCGGTCCAGGTCGCTTCGATCCCCCAGAGCGCGGGCGCGTCGCCGCGCAGCCCGCGCAACGCGATCGCCGTCGGGCCACAGCGGGCGGCGCTGCGCAGGAGCGCGAGCCCGGCGCGGCGCGCCCGCCACACCTCCCGGGGCGGATCGTCCTCCGCCCCTTGGTCCGTCCCGACCGCGATCCCGCGAGCGCCGAGGGCCGGCCGCAGCCGGGTCTCGAGGCTCTGGAGCAGCTCGAGGAGCGAACCCCGCGCGCCGTCTCCGCGTTCCCAGAGCGCGCGGGCGCCGAGCCGCCGATCGAGCTCGGCCACCGCCTCGCGGATCGCGTCGACCGCCGCCCCCATCGCCGGGGTCGTCGCGTCCCGCGCGAGCCGGCTCGCCGCGAGCTCGATGCGCGCGAGGGGGTTGCGCAAGCTCTCGAGCCAGACCGGGTCGCGGGTCGGCGGGTCGGCCCTCACGGCGCGAGGGCCTCGGGGCGCCCGTGGCGCTCGCGGAGCTTCGAGAGCGCGAGCTCTTCGCCGGCGAGGGTCGCCCACAGCCCCCCTGCCTCGGTCTCCCGCCCGGCCCCGTAGTGGTCGCGCTCTGCCAACGGATCGTCTTCGAAGGCGCCCATCCAGTACTCGGCGGCGGCGCGACGCGTTCCGCGCGCGAGAAGGGTCGAGGCCTCGGCGTAGTCGCGCCGCGCGGCGGCGTAGAGGCCCGCGTGTCGCGCGGCTTCGGCGCGCGCCCAGTGGAGATCGCCGCGCTGGGTGTCGTCGAGCCCGGCGCCTGGCGCGAGCCAGGGGTCGGCGGCGGCGAGCACCGGCCGCACCGTCACGAGCTCGCCGAGCCGCAGGGCGATCACGGCGAGCAGCCACACGCTCTCCGCGCGCAGCCGACCGGATTCGTCGCTCTCCTCCAGCGCCGGGTGCAACACCTCGAGGGCGTCCCGATCGTTGCCCTCGGCGATGTGGACCCGCGCCAGCAGCCGTGTCCAGGGGAGCCCGGCCCCCGCCTCGACCCGCGCCTCGGCGGCAGCTTTTGCGACTCCCACCTCCCCGGCACCGAGGGCCGCGCGGGCGAGGGGGAGTGACACCTCTTCCCCCACCCGTACACCAAAGCGCCGCACCAGCGAGCGGTAGAGGTGGATCGCCTGGCCGGGCAGTCCCACCTCCTCGTAGCAGGCGCCCAGGGTGAGAAAGGGGCGAGCGCGGTCGCTGTGGCGCAGCAGGAACTCGCGCCGCCACCCGACCAGCCGGATCACGTCGCGGCACCCCCGGGCTCCGACGGCGGCTTCGGTCACGGCCTCGATGGCGTCGTCCAGGTGGACGTCGAGCCACGGGGCGAGGATCGGGTCGGGCCGTTCGAAGGCCAGCCGGGTGAGGACCTCGAGGGCGTGCTCGGCCTCCCCCGCCTCGAGCCGACCGCGGCCGAGCTCGGCCCGGGCGTACTGGGCGACCCGCGGATTGGGAGACGACGCGGCCTGCTCGAGACGCGCGAGCTCCTCGCCCGGCTGCCGCGATCCGACGGGTGGCACCGCGAGGCGCACGCTCGCCAGGTCGTGGACGGCGGGATCCACCGCGTGTTCGACGATGTCGCGCAGCAGCGCCCGCGCTTCGGGGAGCTTCCCCAGGATCGCCGCGCTGTCGGCGACGCGGATCTCGGCGATCGCGCGTTCCCGGGCGTCGTCGCTGCGCTCGGCAAAGCGTTGGAACCACGCGAGCGCCGACGCGAACTCCCCCGCCTGGAACGCCGCTTCGCCGACCCGCGCAGACCACGCCTGTCCCGACGCGCCGAAGCTACTCGTCGCGGGCATCAGCTCTTCGTAGCGCGGGAGCGCGGCTTCGGGGCGACCGGCGTCGGCGGCGAGGTCGGCGCCGCGAAACCGCGCGCCCCGAGCGAGACGAGAGACGGTGCTGTCTTCGAGGGCGGCGTAGAGCTCGGCGGCCTGGAGGTGACGCCCGGAGAGATAGAGCGCCTCGGCGCGCTTTC
>JANQRO010000104.1 GCA_028284525.1 Myxococcota bacterium
CCCCTTCAAGTCGACGGTGCGCACCACCCAGCCCGACGGCCGCGAGGTGGGGGTGATGCACGCCTGCGGTCACGACGTCCACATGACCAACCTGGTGGGGGCGGCGCGCGCCCTCGCGGCGCGGCGCGACGCGTGGAGCGGCACGATCGTCTTCATCGGCCAGCCGGCCGAGGAGCGCGGCGCCGGCGCCAAGGCGATGCTCGAAGACGGGCTCTTCGAGCGCTTCCCGCGCCCCGACTACGCCCTCGCCGTCCACGTGAAGTCCGACATGGCGGCGGGCACCATCGCCTTTGCCGGTGGCTACATGCTGGCCAACGTCGACAGCGTCGACATCACCGTGCGCGGCCGCGGTGGCCACGGCGCCGCCCCCCACACGACGGTCGACCCGGTGGTGCAGGCGGCGCGGCTGGTGCTCGACCTCCAGACCCTGGTGAGCCGCGAGGCGAACCCGACGGACCCGGCGGTGGTGACGGTGGGCTCGGTCCAGTGCGGCGCGAAGCACAACGTGATCCCCGACTCCTGTCATCTGAAGCTGACCGTGCGCAGCTACACCGACGCGGTGCGCAAGGCGCTCCTCGAGGGCATCGCGCGCAAGGCGCGGGCCGTCGCCCAGAGCGACGAAGGCCCCGAGCCGATCGTCGAGATCTCCGAGGGCACCCCGGCCCTGCGCAACGATCCGGCGCTGGCCGAGCGGCTGCGTCCGGCGCTCGCCGCCGCGCTCGGAGCGGGCAACGTGGGGGTCGACCAGCCCGTGATGGGGGGCGAGGACTTCAGCCGTTACGGCCGCGCGGGGGTACCGATCCTGATGATCCGGCTGGGATCGATCGATCCCGAACGTCTCGCGGGTTACGCCGAGGCTGGCGTGGTGCCCCCGCCGCTCCACTCGGCCCGCTACTACCCCGACATCGCGCCCACCCTCGACACCGGGGTGCGGACCTTCGTGGCCGCCGCGCTGGAGCTGCTCCCCCCGGGCGCCCCGTGATCCTGACCGAGTCCCAGCGCATGCTGCGCGACGCCGCCCGCGAGTTCGCCCAGGGCGAGATCGCACCCCACGCGGCGCGCTGGGAGCGGGAGGGGACGCGGGTCCCCGAGCGGGTGCTCGCGCGGATCGGAGCCCTCGGCTTCTTCGGCATGCAGGTGCCCGAGGCCTACGGCGGGAGCCGGCTCGACACCGTCTCCTATGCCCTCGCCACCGAGGAGTTCGCCGCCGCCGACTGCGGGATCTGCAACCTGGTGAACGCGTCGAACTCGCCGGTGTGTGCGGCGATCCGCGAGTACGGGAGCGAGACGCAGCGCCGCGCGCTCCTCCCCGACCTCGCGACCGGACGGCGACGCGGCGCCTTCCTCCTCACCGAGGCCCGGGCGGGCTCCGACGCGGGTGCGCTCGAGACGCGCGCCGAGCGCGACGGGGCGGGCTTCGCCCTCACCGGGCGCAAGCTCTTCGTGACCGGCGGCGCCAGCGCCCACCTGGGGATGGTGATCGCGCGCAGCGACCCGAGTGCCGGCAAGCGAGGGATCACGGCCTTTCTCGTCCCCACCGACGCCCCGGGCTACCGGGTGGTGCGTCTCGAGGAGAAGCTCGGCCACCGCAACTGCGACACCGCCGAGGTCGAACTCGACGGCGTGCGGGTGGGGCCCGAGGCGGTGCTCGGTCCGGAGGGCGCGGGCTACAAGATCGCCCTCTCCTTCCTGAACGGCGGGCGGATCGGCGTCGCGGCGCAGGGCGTCGGGGTCGCGCGCGCCGCCCTCGAAGCGGCCCGGGACTACGCCGGCGAGCGGGTCGCCTTTGGCGTGCCGATCGTCGAGCACCAGGCGATCGCCTTCCGCCTCGCCGACATGGCCACCCGGGTCGAGGCGGCGCGCACCATGACCCTCCACGCCGCCGCCCTCGAGGACGCCGGCGAGCTTGCGATCGCCGAGGCGTCGATGGCAAAGATGTTCGCTTCGGAGACCGCCGAATGGGTCGCCTCCCAGGCGATCCAGATCCACGGGGGCTACGGCTACCTCGCCGACTACCCGGTGGAGAAGTACTACCGCGACGCCCGGGTGCTCCAGATCTACGAAGGCACCAACGAGATCCAGCGCATGGTGATCGCGCGCCAGCTCGCGGCGGGCTGAGCCCCGGAGCCGAAGCGCGCTGCGTCGACGGCGTCTGCCGGGCTAGCCGAGCTCGGTCTCGAGGCGTTCCCACTCGGCCATGAGGTCTTCGACCCGACCGCGCAACACCTCGCGTTCGCCGTCGAGGGCCTGGATCTCGTCGCGGGGGGTCGATTCGTAGAAGCGCGCGTCGCCAAAACGCGTATCGATCTCGGCGATTCTCGTCTCGGCGCCCTCGATCTCGGCGGTGACCTTGGCGAGCCGCGCCTCCACCTCGCGGCGTCGGGCCTTGCTCGGCCCCTTGGTGACGGAGCGTTCGCGCTCGCCCTTCTTGCCGCGCTTGCCCTCCCGGGCGCGGCGCAGCGCGACATCGGCGTCCAGGTGGTCGTCGCCACACTTGGCGAGATAGTCCTCGTAGCTCCCCTGGACGTCGTTGATTCCCTCCGCGCTGATCTCGATCACCCGGGTCGCCAGCTCGCCCACGAACCAGCGGTCGTGGGAGACGAAGATCAGCGTGCCGTCGTAGGCGCGCAGACCCTCCACCAGCGCCTCGATCGCCTCGAGGTCCAGGTGGTTGGTGGGCTCGTCGAGCACGAGCACGTTCGGCGCGTCGACGCTGTGGCCGGCGAAGAGCAGCCGCGCCGCCTCCCCCCCGGAGAGCGCCCCGATCTTCTTCTCGACCTCGTCACCGGTGAAGAGCACCGCGCCCAGCTGGTTGCGCACGAAGCCCCGGGTCTGCCCGGCGCAGTGCTCCCAGAGCCAGCTCTCCACCGTCTGCCCGGCGCTCCCGAGCTGCGCCCGGTGGTCCTGGGCGAAGTAGCCGGGGTAGGTCTCGTAGCCCCACTCGGCGCCGCCGGCGTCGGGCTCGACCTCCCCCACCGCGATCTTGAGAAGCGTCGATTTCCCGATGCCGTTGGGCCCGATGATCGCCACCCGCTCGCCGCGCCCCACCTTGAGCGAGACGTCCTCGAGCACCGGGCGACCGCCGTAGGCCTTCGACACGCCCTCGACCTCGAGCACCTGGCGCCCGCTCGGTCGCCGCTGCCCGAACCGGAACCGCGGGTAGCGCCGCGAGCTCTCCGGGAGCTCTTCGATCTCGATCTTGTCGATCTTCTTCAGCTTGCTCTGGGCCTGGCGCGCCTTGGTGGCCTTGGCGCGGAAGCGGTCGACGAAGGCCTGGTGCTCGGCGATCTCGGCCTGACGCTTCTCGATCTCGCGTTCGCGACGCCCACGCTCCTCGGCCTTGGCGGCGACGAAGTGCTGGTAGTTCCCCGGGTAGACCACGATGTCCTCGTAGTCGACGTCGACGATGTGGGTCGAGACGTTGTCGAGGAAGCGGTGGTCGTGGGAGACGATGACCGAGCACCCGGCGAAGCCCTCGAGGAAGGTCTCGAGCCAGCGGATCGACACGATGTCGAGGTGGTTGGTGGGCTCGTCGAGGAGGAGCACGTCGGGATTCGCCGCCAGCACCTGGGCGAGGAGCACCCGGAGCTTGAAGCCCCCCGACAGCGTCGAGAGCGGCTGCTCGTGCACCGCGGTGGCGATGCCGAGGCCTTCGAGGATCTCGCCGGCGCGGGCCTCGAGCGCGTAGCCGTCGAGACGCACGATCGTCTCCTCGAGCACCGCGTAGCGGTCGCCGTCGAAGTGCTCCTCGGCGCGGGCGAGGATCGCCTCTTTCTCGCGCATCGCCGCCCAGAGCTCCTCGTGCCCCATCATCACGATGTCGAGGATGCGCTCGGTCTCGTAGTCGAAGTGGTCCTGGCGCAGCACCCCGAGACGGGCCCGCTTCGGGATCGCCACCTCCCCCTCCGAGGTCCCCTCCTCCCCGGTGAGCACCCTCAGAAAGGTCGACTTCCCCGAGCCGTTCGCCCCGACCACGCCGTAGCGATCGCCGTCGTTCAGCTGGAGCGAGACCCCCTCGAAGAGGGTCTGCCCGGCAAATCGTTTCGCGAGGTTCGACACGGTGATCACGGCGGGAGCAGCATAACAGCCCGTCGCCGGCCGACAGCGCCCGGCGCGAGCCTGCCCGGGGCCTTCCGTGCCGGGGAACCGATTCGCTAGGCTCGCGCCGCGCCCGCGGGCTCCCGCCCGCGCCCCGTGCCGACGTAGCTCAGCTGGTAGAGCAGCTCACTCGTAATGAGCAGGTCAGCGGTTCGAATCCGCTCGTCGGCTCCACGTCCTCTGCCACGTCGCGGGTCCCGCGCACCGGTCACCACACGCGTTCCCGCTAGCTCGCGGCGCTCTCCCCGCGTTCGTACTGGCGCAGGAGCTTGGCGAGGAGCTCTTCGCCGGCGGGGACCGGCGCGTAGCGGGCGGGGTGGTCGCCGTCGACGCAAGACGCGACCGGCGCGATCACGGTGTCGTAGTTCGCCGTCAGAAAGAAGGCGATGGCTTGCCGTCGGACCCGGCGCTCCGCCGGGTCGTCGGGGGCGAGGACGCGGTGCTGGGTGGAGACCCATCGGTCGTTGGTCCATTGCTCCATCATGTCGCCGATGTTGACCTGGATCCCACCCGGCACATAGGGAACCTCTTCCCACACGCCCGACCGCGTCTTGACCTGGAGCCCGGGTCCGTCGGCCGTGACGAGGGTGAGCGTGCCGTAGTCGCTGTGCGGGCCGATCCGGTACTGGTTCGGCTGCGGAACGTCGGGCAGCGCGGGGTAGTCGAGGACTCGGAGGTAGGTCATGCACTTCTCGACTTTGTCGCGGAAGTAGCCCGGTTCGAGCTCGAGCGCCCGGGCGAAGAGCTCCATCAGGGTGTGGGCCAGACGCTCTCCCGCCTGGGCGTACTCGGCGAGCGTCTCGCGGAATTCCTCCGGTCGTTCGGGCCAGAGGTTGGGTGGGAACCACTGTCGACCGGCCTCGCAGTCGAAGTAGGGATCGCTCCGGTCGATCCCGATCCGGCCGGCCGTGAAGTTCGCCTTGAGATCCGGGCCCGATTCGTCGTGGTGGGCGTAGGCGACCCGCTCTGCGCCGAGGGGGTTGTAGCCGAGGAAGTTCTGGTCGTCGCAACACCGAAGCTTGTCGGGCTCCGAGAGATCGAAGAACGCGCGCCCGACCGCGAGGGTCCGATCCTGGAGCGAGGCGGGGATCCCGTGCCCGGTGACGACAAAGAAGCCGATCGTTTCGAGGGCGTCGCGGACCTCGTCCACCACCCGTCTCGCGGCGTCGGTGGAGGCGTCGTTGCGAAACGCTTCGAGGTCGACCACCGGGACGATCCCGACCGACCGGCGGCGCTCCTCGACCCAGGGCGTGTGTTCAGATCCACTCATGGACACGACCCGTGATCGACATCGCCGAGAAATCGCCTTCTCCCTCGAAGCCGCACATCGTGGTGGCGAGCCACGCGTAGGATTCCGAGGGGGACCGAAACTTGACGGTCGTCCCAAAGCGGACCCGTCCGCCGGCGAGTGGGACGCTCATCCCGCCCGACTCCACGAGCAACGCGACACCATCGTGGGTCGTCCAGATGCCGTAGTAGCGGGTCGTGCTCGTGCCGTCGGGATGCATCTGCACGTAGTTGCTGCCCACCGCCGAGACCGAGAGCTTTCCCGTAGAGCTCCCGGTCTGGGTCACTTCGTAGCGCGCCGCGTGGTCCGTGCCTTCGAAGGGGAGCACCTTGACCGATGTGATGCTGCCCGTGTACTCGCAGAGCAATTCGCCGGCGCGCATCGTGAGTCCTCCGTTTGGCTCGGGTGCCACGTCGGAGAGGATGGGGCGGACACCGGTGCGGCGCCAGCACCGGCGGGACTCCCCCCGAGCCAACCGCGCTCGTCGCCCCGCCGCTCCTGCGGCGGAGGTCGGCGTTGGCGACGTGACCGGGTCCCCCGGGCCTCGGCGCGGTGGGTCGGGGGCACACGCGGTGTCGAGGTGGAACCCGCCCCTCGGCGGACCCGGAGCGCTGGGGCTAGTCCGCTTTCCGCCAGACCCACTGGCTCTCGAAGTCGCCGGAGAGCGCTTCCACCAGGCTGCGCACCAGGCGCTTCTCGGCGGTGCCGAGATCTTGGCCGCTCATCCCGGGCAGCACCCCGCGTGTGATGCTCTCGTTGAGGTTGAGCCGCGCGAGGTCCTGGTGGCCGCGGGCCGCGTTGGTCCACACGGTCCCACCGTTCTGCGTGTCGTAGAGGCGTGCCGTCAACACACCCTCGAGCTTCGCCGCCGCCTCGACGGAGGTGAGCGACTGAACGCTGAAGGTCGGCGCGGGCTCCTGGGCGCTGAGATCGCCCGCCAGCACGACGTCGACCTCGTAGTGCTCGCCGATCGCCTTGACCGTTCGGGGGTCGAGCCGTCGTCGCTTCACGGTCTCGAGCACCTCGGTCATCGTGCCGAGCTCGACGATGGGCACGCCCGGCTGGGCGCCCTGGACGAGAGCCATGAAGTCGGTCGTCGCCACGTCCGCCATCGCGTAGGTGGTCGGGCCGGTCCCCTGGGCGTCAAAGGCGATCATGCCGACCACACCGTAGTCCGCGAGGTCCACGCGCGGGGGGATCTCGACCCGCACCTTGTTGGAAGCGCAAGCCACCCCGGTCAAGAGGCTCGCCAGGAGAAGACACAGAGCTGCTCGCACGGGACACCTCCGATGAGAAGACACGGACGGAGCGTCCATCGTCAGGGCGCACGGTGGGCTTGAGCACGGGCGCGCTGGAGGCGAGGGGCTCGGCACTGGGAGCTCGCCACGGCGGCGAGCCCGACCGCCGCTCGCGATACCGCGTTGCCGGCGCGGGCCGGCGTTCTTCGTGGTGTGGCGCAGCCGATCGATCTCGCCCTCCGATGGGTCGCGCGTGTCCTTGACGACGCGCCGTCTGTGCGCACCCTTCGCGGATGCGAATCCCGCGCGCGACCCTGCTGCGGACGCTCCGGCTGCGCGCATCCTGGTGGACCGCGTTGCTGCTGGCAGGGCTCCTCGGCCTCGTGGCTGGACTCGCCCAGCTCCTCTGGGGGGCGGCGTGGATTCCGTGGCTCGGGGTGGCGTTGGTCGTGGGGCTGGTGACGGCGCCGCGGCTCGGGCCGGCGCGGCTGATGCGGTTGGCCGGAGCGCGACCCCTCCCGCGGCGGGTGGGGCGGGACCTCCGCGAGCTCGTTGCCCTGCTCTCCGAGCGCGCCGGGCTCGACGCGGTCCCCGCCCTCTACCACCTGCCCCACCCCCTACCCAACGCGTTCGCGGTGGGGCGGCGAGACGGTTCGGCGATCGCGCTCAGCACGGGGCTGCTGCGCGCCCTGCGGCCGGCGGAGCTGGCCGGGGTGCTCGCCCACGAGATCGCCCACGTCCGCAGCGGAGACGTCCAGGTGATGCTCCTGGCCGAGCTGGCCTCCCGGCTCACCCAGGCCTTCTCGTTCGCGGGAGTCATTCTCGCCGCGGTGAACGTGCCGCTCGTCCTGATGGGGGAAGCGACCACCTCGTGGCTGCTGATCGCCGCGCTCGTGGCTTCGCCCACCGTGAGCCTGCTGCTTCAGCTGGCGCTCTCCCGCACGCGCGAGCGGGACGCCGACCTGGTCGCCGCCCGTCTCACCGGCGACCCGCGCGCCCTGGCTTCGGCGCTCCACAAGATCGGCACCTTCCACACGAATCTTCTCGACACGATGCTCTTCCGCCGTCACGGGCCGCGTCCGGAGGAGGCTTCCCCCTTGCTGCGCACCCACCCCGAGAACCGCGAGCGGATCGACACCCTCCTGGCGCTGGCGCACGCCTCGCCGGGCGTGACGCGCTAGCCGGCGGAATCGTCGAGCTCGGACTCGCGCAGCTCGTTGCCGAGCGAGCAGAGGGTCATGGGCGCCGCTCCTCTCGCGGCGTGTCCAAGGAAAGACCGACTAGTCGAGCGGTGAGCTGGCCCTCCGCCGTCGCGCGAAGACGATCAAAGACTGGGAGTCCCAGGTAGATCAATAGGGGCAACCGGCTCACTCTCGCCTCCCGCAGGAGCTGTGCTGAGAGCTCCTCTCGTCCCAGGCACAACGCCAGATCCGCGATGGTCATCGCGGCAAGCTCATGCCGTGGGGGGGCAGCGAGATGTCGCTCAAGGATCTCCGTTGCGTGCACGGTGTCGCCGGTTTGCGCCAGGACACAGGCCTTCCGAAGCTCGAGGCCGTTGGTCGAGACGTCTTTCGCCTCGCCTTCCTCGATCACCTCCCGCGCACGTTCGAGATCTCCCATCTCCACCAATACAGCGACGAGCTGTAGATGTGCGACGTGGTCGCCAGGCCGTTTCTCTACGGCCTCTCGCGCGAACAACAGCGCCTCTTCGAGGCGTCTCGCCCAGCGGTACGCGTTGATCAGATTGAGACTCGTGGTGCTAGAGAGGGGGTCGAGAGCGAAGCCCTTGTGGGCCCATTCGATCGCTGTCTCCGGATCCCCCTGAACACCGTGCACGATGGAACCCCACGAGTAGGAGAAGGCTCGCCCGGTCGCCGCATTCCGCGCGGCGTGCCCGAATTGGGCCTCTGCGGTGTCCCAGTCCCAGGAGCTGAGCGCTGCGAAGCCGAGAGCTGCGTTGGCCTCTCCGAGACTTGGCGCCAACTCGAGGGCACGCTCGCCGCTCGCACGCGCCTTCGCGAGAGCCCCGGCCACGCTATCGAAGACACCGTAGTGCGACCCCACTGCGTAGGTCGCGGCGAGTGCGGCGTGCGCCTCGGCCCATTCGGGCTCCCTCGCGATGGCACCTTGGAGAGCGATCACAGCGGCCGGGATTGCATCCGGTTCTTTGGTTCGCTGCTCGAAGAGCATCCATCCGCGCGCGAAGGCCCGATACGCTTCCGGATCGATCTGCTTCGGTGCCTCGAGCCGCGCGCGCTCGCTGCCGCTGAGCTGGGCCTCCACGGTCTCGGCGATCTCGATCGCGACTTCCCGTTGCATGCCGATGACGTCGCGGAGGGAGCGCTCGTAGCGACCGGACCAGAGCTGCTCGTCAGTGGCGGCTCGGATGAGCTGGGTGGTGACACGGACCCGATCGCCGTCGGCGAGGACGGTGCCCTCCACCACGGCATCGACGCCGAGCTCCTCAGCGATCTCGGGTAATGCCTTGTCCGAGCCCTTGTAGTGCATGGACGAGGTGCGCGAGATGACCCGCAGGTCGCGCACTTTGCCGAGCTCGTGGATGAGTTGGCCGGTGATCCCATCGCCCAGGAACTCCTGCTGGCGATCGGGACCCAGACTCTCGAGGGGAAGCACGGCGATCGCGCGAATCGGGTCAGCGCCAGCGGGGGCGGTGCCGTCGCGGGTGAGGCTCCACGCCGCAAAGGCGATCAGCGCGACGCCGAGCACGGGGAGCGCCAAGCGACGCAGAACGGAGGAGCGCAACCCGCTCGGCGCCGTATCGATGACGTAGGGAAACGCGCCCGCGCCGCGGGCCTTCGCGACGATGTCGTGCGCGTCGCGGAGCGCGCGCCGAACCCGGGCGGTCGCCCGTACGCCTTCGCCGGACGCGGCGTCCGGCGGGGTGGGTGGATCGGTCCCCAGCTCTCCGATCCAGACGCCCGCGGTTGCGATGTGAGCATCGCGTACCCGCAGAGCGGCGCGCGCCGCGTCATCCGCGTCGGGAAATTCTGCGCGGAGCCCCTCGCCGTCTGGCTCGACATCGCCGCCGAGCTGGTCGAGAAGCCCCGCGACCCGGGCGATTTCGGACTCTGCGAGGGGCCGCACGACAAGCCAGCTCGGTACCGGATCGGCGGCCTCGACCCGACCGGCGCGCTCCCTCCGCTCTCGGCGAAGCGCGAACAGTACGGCGCCGACGCCGCTGGCCAGCATGCCGAGCCCCTGGAGCAGGCCCTCGTTCGCGTTGGCCCACTCGATCCAGCCATCGAGACTGCCCACGACCGAGAGTGTGACAGCTCCGCGGGCCGTCGGGAGACCCTACGGGCTTCAGGCTCACGGGCCGACGATCAACGCGAAAAAGTTGAAAACCCCGACCCCGAGGGAGAAGAGCATCACCCCCTCGTGGACGAAGGCGCGTCCCTCCGGCCAACCCCCGGCTAGGACCAGACCTCGGTGCCTACGGCGATGGCGCCGAGCACAATGAGGAAGACGAGGGCGTTGCGCTCGGTGGCAGGGAACTCGCGCAGCACCGCACCCTCGCCAAGCTGTGGCACGAAGACGGCCCATCCGACGAGGTGGGCCGCCAGGAGGGTGCCCAGGAGCCACGTCCAGATGCGTTCCGTGCCGCCTCGGAAGGAGAGCAGCCAGCTCGGTAGGAGGACCATCACCGACGAGACGAGGAGGATCGTCGTGTGGATACGCTCGCGGTCGGTGCTCTGCCGGCCCTGGCCCGCGCGAAGCGCGGCCACGATCGCCAGGAAGCCCACCATGGCGATGGCGACCTCGGCGAGGACGGGGCGGTTGGGCGGGATTCTCTGGTCCGTGACACAGACGCCGAGTGCGGCGTTGGCGCAATCCTACCGCCGGCCCGCGCGCGGTACACTGCCCCGATGCGCGCCTACCACCTCACCACAGGCCCCGACCTGAGTGCCCTCGAGCCCGTCGAGCTCCCCGAACCGGTTCCCGGGCCGGGGCAGGTGGTGGTCCAGGTCGGCGCGGTTTCGCTCAACTATCGCGATCTGGTCATCGCCCTCGGCCGCGGCGCGGGCGGGTCGGCGCCGCCGGTGGTCCCCTGCTCGGACGGAGCGGGTGAGGTCGTTGCCGTGGGAGACGGCGTGACCCGGGTTGCGGCGGGAGACCGCGTCGCGGGGCTCTTCTTCCAGACCTGGCTCGACGGTCCGATCCGCACCTCCGTGCACGCCTCGGCCCTCGGCGGAGCGATCGATGGCATGCTCGCCGAGCGGGTCTGTCTCGACGCGGACGGCGTCGTGAAGCTCCCCGCCGGGTACGACGCCGCGGAGGGCGCCACCCTCCCCTGCGCGGCCCTCACCGCCTGGAACGCCATCGTCGAGGAGGGCGGCGTGAGCGCGGGCGACACGATCCTGCTCCAGGGCACCGGCGGCGTCTCGATCTTCGGACTCCAGTTCGCCAAGGCGCTCGGCTGCCGCGTGATCATCACCTCGAGCAGCGACGCCAAGCTCGAACACGCCAAGACGCTGGGCGCCGACGCCACCGTCAACTACCGCGAACACCCCGAGTGGTCGCGGCCGGTGCGCGACCTCTGTGGCGGCGACGGCGTCGACCTGGTCCTGGAGGTCGGCGGCGCCGGCACGATGGAGCAGTCGATGAAAGCCGCCCGCGCCGGGGGGCGCATCTCGCTGATCGGCATCCTCGCCGGCGCCAACGAACGCACCGCGATCGGCCCGCTCATGGGCAAGGGCCTCCGGATGACGGGGATCTACGTCGGGAGCCGCGCGATGTTCGAGGCGATGAATCGCGCCATCGACGTGAACGGGATCCGGCCGGTGATCGACCGCAGCTTCCCCATGGACGAGACGGTCGACGCCTACCGCCACCTCCAGGCCGGCGCCCACTTCGGCAAGGTGGCGATCGCGCTCTAGCGATCGGTTCGGGTCAGGACGCCGCCGCGCGCCGCGCCAGGGTCGCGAGGCTCGCGCGCTCGCCGATCACCACCAGGTGGTCGCCCCCGCGCACCCCGTGATGGACCTCGGGGGCGAGCTCGATGGCCTGGTCGCCCCCGTGCTTCACGGCGACGACCCGGAGACGTTCCGCCAAGGCTTCGATCTCCTGCACGCTCTTGCCCGCGAGCGGCGAGCCTTCCTCCACACGCACCTCCTCCAGGTCGACCTCGGGACCCACCCGCGGACGGGCGATGTCGAGCACGTCGACGACCGCCGGACGCAGGATCGCGCTCACCATCCGCTGCCCGCCGAGCTGGTACGCGGACACCACCTGGTCGGCCCCCGCGTGGCGCAACCGTTTGATCGCCTCCTCGGTCTCGGCGCGGGTGTGGATGCGGATCGCCGGGTTGAGCTGGCGCGCCGAGAGGGTGATGAACACGTTGTCCGGATCGGAGCCCGTGCCGATCAGGATCGCCCGGGCGCGCTCCACACCGGCGTCGTGGAGCACCTCGTCGCGCGCCGCCGAGCCCACGAGGTAGGGTGCCCCGAGGCGGCCGAGCTCGGGCTCGCGCCCGGCGTCGGCCTCGACCACGACCACCGGGATATCGTTCGCCAGGAGCTCTTCGGCGACGATCCGTCCGAAGCGGCCGAACCCACAGACGATCACGTGGTTGCTCAACTGGTCGATCTGTTTTTGCATGCGCTTCCCCGTGAGGAGCGCGCGGACGTTGGTCTCGACCAACGTCCGCGCCATCTGGGCCAGGAGGTAGAGCGCCACCCCCGCGGCGCCGAGAATCAGCAGGACGGTGAAGATGCGACCCTCGACGCTGAGCGGCTGCACCTCGTCGTAGCCCACCGTCGAGAGCGTGATGACGGTCATATAGAGGGCATCGAAGGGTGCCATCCCCTCGATGACGACGTATCCGAGGGTCCCGCCGCCCACGAGGCCGGCGAGCTTTGCGGCCGTCGACAGAAATCGGGTCCCCGAGCGTCCGAGCACGGCTCCTCCTCGGAACTCGGTGGAGGGATAGCAAGCGGCGCCGGGGCCGGCCGCTCGCGCGCCTCGCTCAGACGATGCGTTCGGAGAGGTCCATCCGGAACTTGGCGTCGTCGGTGAGGACGATCTCGTGACCCGAGGGCTGCTCGAGACGCAGCGCGTCGAAATCCACCTCGGGGGGGAGCGCGTAGACGATGACGGTGCCAGTGTGGAGCGAAATCAGCTTGGTGCGCAGGTCGGCCTTGCGCTGGAATCCGTGGGTGACGTCTCGGGTCCACGTCACCCCGATCACCCTCGCCACCCCGTCTTCGCAGGCGTCCACACGCCCCACGAAGAAACGCGGCAGATCATCGGCAAACAGCCGTCGGTGACACACCAGTAGCGGTGTCCCGGGCTCCAGGAGCATGACGGGTCCTCCAGTGGGATTCGCGTTCCCCTCCCCTATCGGCCACTGCGGCGCGACTCGACATGACCGACGTCACAGCGTGGTCGAGCGGCCGATCGGTGGGCTCTCGAGGGCCTAGCGCGCGCCGTGGGCCCGGCTGCGGCGGCTGATCGAGCGTTCGCGACCCGGGCGCCGGCGGGTCGTGCCCGCGAGGGAGCTCAGCAGGAGCCAGTCGGGAAAGCCCCGCCGCAGCGGCGCGGGCCCTTCGAGCCGGATGCGACCCGCGCGCAGTTCCGCCCGCAGCGACCGAAACCCGCGCCACGCCTCGATGAAACGCCGGAGATCGGCGTAGACGCGGAGGTCCACCTCGTAGCCGGGGTGCTTGATACACAGATCCACGACGCCGTCCCGAGAGACGATCCAGAAGCGCGGGATCCCGTCGGGTGCGCCCGAGAACTCGAACTCGATCACCGTGCGGCCCGCGGGCATCGCCTCGGTGTTCATCCGGAGGTGCATGCTCCACGCCAGGAAGTGGGGATCGAGGTCGTCGTTCACGAGGTCCCGACCCCAACGCTGTCCCCACTCCCCGAGCTCGAGGATGATCGGCGCCAGGTCCTCCCCCGCCTCGGTCAGCGCGTACTCGGCCGCGCCGTCCCGCCGCTCCTCCTTGACGACGACGCCAGCCGCTTCGAGGCTGCGCAAGCGCTGCGACAACACCGAGGGAGAGATCCGGGGCATCGCGCGCTGCATCTCGCTGAAGCGCGTGGCGCCGTCCATCACGGCCAGCACCACGAGGATCGTCCACCGCTCCCCGAGGAGCTCGGTGGCGAGGGCGATCGGACAGTACTGGCCGTAACCGCTGGGCACGCGCCGAGGATGCGCGACACGGGCACGCCGAGCCACTACGAACTTCGTAGTAGCGTGGCCCCGCCAGGCGGCGACCCTGCGGACAGCAGAGGAGGCGGTGTCGTGAGCGGGTCCGAGACGATCGAAGCCTTGCGTGACGCGATCTGGAACACCCGAGAGGCCAGCGAGCGGGATCGACGCCTCGCCCCCGTGGTGGTGGAGCAGATCCGAAAGACCGGACTCGCGAGGAGCTCGCTGCCCCGCGGCGCGGGGGGCCTCGCGCAGGCGCCCCCGGACACGCTCGCGCTCTACGAGACCCTGGCCCGGGCCGACGCGTCCGCCCCCTGGATCCTCTTCAACAACGCGCTGGTGTGTCTCTTCGCGCGCTTCATGGGTGCGCAGCTGCGCTCCGAGATCTTCGCCGACTCGAGCCAGCTCCACGCGCAGTCGACCCGCCCCAGCGCGTGGGTGCGCGACGACGGGGACGCACAGGTGGTCTCCGGTCGGTGGACCCTCGTCTCGGGTTGTGAGCTCGCGGAGTGGATGATGCTGCTCTGCCGAAGCGACGGGAAGGACGACGAGACGCGTTTCGTCGTCGTCCACCGCAGCGAGGTCGGGATCCTCGACACCTGGGAGAGCGGCGGGTTGCGCGGTACCGGAAGCCACGACGTCGTCGCCGACGAGCTGCGGGTGCCCGCCTACCGCGCCCTCGATCTGGAGCGCCGCGGGGACGCGGGGGAGGCGCTGGAACACGTTCCGGCGGTCAGTACGGTCGCCGCGTTCTTCGCGTCGATCGCGCTCGGTGTGGCGCAGGGCGCCGTCGACGCCCTCTCCGAGCTCGCTCGCGCGGAGGGCGAGGGCCGCCCGCCCGGCCCTGCGGCCCTCGTGGTCGCGCTCCACTCCAGTCGCCTCGCCGCGTTGCGACAACACCTTCGCAGCGCCCTCGAGGCGACCTGGGCGCGCGCGTTGGCGGGAGCCCCCGCGAGCCCCGAGGCGATCGGTGCCGTGTACGGAGCGGTGCACGTGGTCTGCGAGGACGCCGAAGCGGCGGTGGACGCGGTGTATCGCGCCGCCGGGACGCGCGCGCTCTACAACGCACGCCCCTTCGACCGCGCCCGCCGCGACCTCCACGCGATGCGGCAACACGTGATCGCCCGATCGATGTGGGCCGAAGACGCGGGGCGCGTCCACCTCGGGGGGTCCCCCGAGCAGCCCCTCTACGCGTTGTGACCCGCTAGCCGATCCCGTAGCACGCGAGCACGTTGCGCCCGAGGATCTTGGCACGGCTCGCGTCGGGGAGGAGCTCGACCAGCTGGTCGAGGTTCTCGAGATAGTCCGGCGGGTGGTCGGCGTGGGGGAAGTCCGAGGCCCAGAAGAAGCGGTCGTCGCCGACGTAGGGGATGACACCGGCGAGGGCGCGCTCGTCCGGGTCGGCGGAGATCCAGCACTGACGCCGGAAGTACTCGCTGGGTCGTTCCTTCAGCGGGACGGAGCGGCCGAGGGGCGAGTCGTAGGTGGCGTCCATGCGCTCGAGCCAGTAGCCGATCCAGCCGGCGCCGATCTCGAGGATCACCACACGCAGCTCGGGAAAGAGGTCGAAGACGCCGTACTGGAAGAGCGAGGTGAAGCCGGCGCGGATCACGTCCCCCAGGATCACGTTCTGGTAGAAGGCGGTGTCGGCGCCGGTCATCCGGCCGAAGCGGGTGGGCGCGGCCCAGTGGGGCTCGAAGGAGGGATGGATCCCCATCGGCATCCCGAGCTCCTGGGCCGCGGCGAAGACGCGGTGGTGGTCGGGGTGGCCGTGGGCCTTGCGCGTCCAGATGAAGGGAGGGACAAAAAAGCCCGGGATGCCGTCGTCGGCGCAGCGCCGCAGCTCGGCCTCCGCGAGCTCGGGGACGCCGAGGGGGATGTGGGCGATCGGGATCAGTCGCCCCCCCGAGTCGGCGCAGAAGTCGACGATCCAGCGGTTGTAGGCCCGGGCGTAGGCGACCGCGAGCTCGAGGTCGGGGCACTCGGGCTCCCAGAGCAGACCGATGCTCGGATAGAGAAAGACGCGCTCCAGGTTCTCGGCGTCGAGCCGGGCGACGCGCTCCGTCGGGTCGGTGGAGCCGAAGGAGGCGTTGTCGAGGTACTTGAGTCCGGTGGGCTCGCGCTGGAACTCCACGCCGCCGAGGGCGTCCATCACGCCCATCGACGCCGTGAAGTCGTTGCGCGCCATCTTGGCTTTCTGCCCGTCGACCTCGAGGTACTCGCCGCGCTCGTCGGTGCGGATCCGCACTGCGCGGTCGCGATAACGCGGCTCGAGATAGCGCTCCCAGAGGTCCGGGGCCTCGAGGATGTGGCCGTCGGCGTCGACGGCGCCCGGGCGGGGCAGGCTCGGCAGGTTCGGAGCGGGCAGCGTCATCCGGCGTCCTCCGCGAGATCGCTGTGCGATTCTACCCGAGCGTCGGGGTCCAGAGCGGCCCTCGCGACGTAGTGTTTCCCGAAGCCCGGGAGGTCTGGATGCGCCGAATCGGTCTCGCGGCCGCGTGGATCGCGCTGCTCGCCGCGGGGGCGGGGGGGCTCGGCTGCGCGGACCCGGTCCCGCCGGGACAGGTGATGCCGATCTTCGAGTCGAAGCGGATCCATTCGATGCACCTGACCTACTACCTCGCGTCGATCGAGCAGGAGGGCGACGAGGTGACGATCGATCTCGACCTCTCCAACGGCTTCGGGCACTTCCTCGGCGCCGTCACCACCTGGGTCACCTTCTACGGGGCCGACGGCGAGTCGCTGGCCCACGGCGTCGCCGTCGGTCCCATGGCTCCCCACGCCACCCACCGCGTGGTCTTCGAGGTCGAGGGGGTGGAGTTCGCCGTCGACGACATCCAGGTCGGGGTCCAGGTCTCGCCCTGAGCGCCGGTGCCGCGCCCGTCGCGTGGGGTACTCTGGGGTGCCCGCGGCGCGGCGCCGCTCAAAAAAGGATCCCGAATTCATGCGTTTTCTTCGAATGTTGCCGGTCCTCTGCCTGGCCTTCGGGCTCGCGGCCTGCAAGCCGCCGGCCGCCCGCACCGGTGGCGACAGCGGCCCGACGCGGCTCCAGGAGATCGTCGAACGGGGCGAGCTCCGGGTGGGTCTGTCGGGCAACCAGCCCCCGCTCAACATGAAGAACAATGCCGGTGAGATCATCGGCCTCGAGGTCGACCTGGTGACCGAGCTCGCGAACTCGATGGGGCTCGACGTGGCGCTCCACCCGATGCCTTTCGCCGACCTGCTCGCGGCCCTCGAGCGCGGCGACGTCGACCTCGTGGCTTCCGGGATGACGATCACCCCCGAGCGCAACGCCCGGGTCGCCTTCGCCGGCCCCTACGTGATCTCGGGCAAGTCGCTCCTCACCCGCTCCCGCGACATCGCCGACGTCGAGACCCCCGACGCCCTCAACCTGGGCGATCGACGCTACGCCGCCCTCGCCGGATCGACCAGCGAGGCCTTCGTGAAGACCCTGCTCCCCGCCTCGACCCTCGTCGCGACGGCCGACTACGACGCCGGGGTGAAGATGGTGATCGACAACGAAGTCGACGCGCTGATTGCCGACCTCCCGATCTGCTCGGTCTCGGTGCTGCGCCACCCGGAAGAGGAGCTCTCGATGCTGATCTCGCCCTTCACGGTCGAGCCCCTCGGCATCGCGCTCCCGGCGGGCGACCCGCTCTTCGTGAATCTCGTGCAGAACTATCTCGACACCCTCGACGACACGGGCTTCCTGATCCAGCTGAAGGCGAAGTGGTTCAACGATGGCGACTGGCTCGACGACCTCCCCTAGCCCCCGGCGTCTCCTGTGCGCCGCCCTCGCGGCGACGCTGCTCTGTGTGCTGGGAACGCCCGGCGAGGCGCAACGACAGCCGCGGCTCGCCACCCGCTACGACGACGCGCGGCTCGGCGAGGAGGCGGCAAAACAGGTCGCCGCCGAGATGGGCATCCTCGACGACGAGGAGCTCCAGGAGTACGTCCAGCGCATCGGACAGCGGCTGCTGCGCGGTCTCCCGCGGCGGAGCTTTCGCTACCGGTTTGCCGTCGTCGATCAGTCGGCGCCCAACGCCTTCGCGCTCCCCGGCGGCTTCATCTTCATCTCGCGCGGGCTCCTCGCGCTGGCCAACAACGAGGACGAGCTGGCCTGTGTGATCGGCCACGAAATCATCCACGCCCACCGTCGCCACTCCGCCGCGCAGCAGGCGACCCAGGCTCGGAGCAGCGGGTTGCTGAGCCCGTGGCTACGCGCCGCCAACGTCGCGGCGTACGGTCGCGAAATGGAACGCGACGCCGACCGCGGCGGGCAGCAGCTCGCCGCCGCCGTGGGCTACGACCCGATGGGGATGTCGACCTTCCTGCGTCGCATGGGCAACATGGAGCGGATGCGTCTCGGCTTCACCCGGATGCCGAGCTTCTTCGACACCCACCCCGGCTCCCGCGAGCGCGCCACCAACAACTCGATGCGCGCCCAGGAGATCCGTTGGAAGCGCGACCCCGAGCTCGGCGATACCCACCGCAACTACATGAAGATGATCGAGGGATTGCCGCTCGGACAGCGCCCCGAGGCCGGGGTCTTCGTCGGCGACCGATTTCTCCACGCGCCGATGAACTTCCACCTGCGCTTCCCGCCCTCGTGGGACAAGCAGAACACCAACCGGGTGGTCGGCGCGATGTCACGGGACGGGGTGGTGTACCTGAGCGCCGAAGCCCCCGCCGAGAGCGCCGAGGCGGCGGCGAAGGCCTACGAGGAGCAGCTCGCCGGCCAGCCCGCCGCGATCATCAGCTCGAAACCCGTCCAGATCGGGCGGATCCCCTCGTGGCGTCTCGAGGTCGAGGGCAGCCAGGGCCGCTCCTCGGTGCTCGCCTACGTCACGCTCATCCCCTACAACGATCTCACCTTCCACATCACCGGGGTGGCGCCGGCGCGCAACGCCCAGCGGTTGCGGGGGCGCTTCCTCAACACCGCACGGAGCTTTCGCCCGCTCACCGACAAGGAGCGCGCCTCCATCCTCGCGACGCGGCTGCGGGTGGTGAGCGCCCGCGAAGGCGAGACGATCGAGGAGCTCAGCAAGCGCACCCGCAACGCCATGCCGATCCTCCCCACCGCGGTGCTCAACGGCCTGTTCACCGACCACCGCTTCGAGGGCGGTGAGCTGGTGAAGATCGCCCGGGCGGAGCCCTACCCTTCCGGCTAGATGGATCCCCGCGACGCGACCCAGGTGCCGATCTGGATGCGTTACGGACCGCTTCTGACGGCGCTGTCCGTAGCCCTCCTCGCCACCGGACCCCTCGATCGCGCGGGCTATGGCGAGATCTCGGCGGCGCTCTCGATTCCGATCGTCCTCGCGGCGGCGGCGATCACGGTCTACCGCGCCCACCGCCACGGCTGGATCATCGTGGTGGTGTGGGCCGTGATGAGCACGGTCGAGGCGCTCATCGACATCCACGTCCATCCGGTGCTCGCGGTGTCGTTGCGGGTGGGAGACTCCCTCTTCGTCGGGGCGGTCGCCGGGGCCCTCCTCTACAACCTCGTCCAGACCCGGCGCATCACCCTGGACACGATCCTGGGCGGCATCACGATCTACCTCTTCATCGCCGTGTTCTTCATGATCCTCTACAGCGCGGTCGAGATGGCGGCGCCCGGGTCCTTCCTCGACCACGGGGAGCCGCTGCAACAGGTGAGCGACGAGCTGGGCAACCGCAGCTACCCCGCCCTCGCCTACTACAGCATCGTCACCATGACCACCCTGGGCTTTGGCGACATCACCCCGGCGGGCTCGATCGCGCGCTCGCTGTCGGCGGCCGAGGCGGTGATCGGGCAGCTCTACGTCGCGATCATGATCGCGTTCCTGGTGGGGACGCTGATCGCCCAGCGCGGGAACGAGGACGGGGCGGGACGCTAGGAGCGCGTGGCGGCCTCGTCGTCCTTCGCCGGGGCGTCACAGCGACCCTGCTCCTCGAGAAACACGCGCAGGTCGCTCTCGAGGCGGGTCAGCACCGCGGCGGCCGCGGCGTTCCAGCCCTCCACGAAGCCGCGCGGGTCGGGACGCGGCGCGGGGTGCACCTCGACGTAGCGGAGCAGCCGGTCGGTGCGCGCGCTCTGACGCTCCGACATCGCGAAGCGCACGCTCAGATGGCTCGAGGGGCCGCTCGCGAAGAGCCACTCGATCTCGGCCTCGAGCACCCAGTCGCTGCGGCCCTCTCCGGGCTCGAACACGGCTTCGAAGAGCCGTGCGCTGCGCAGCCACGAGAGCACCACGGCGCGGAACTCCATGCCGGGGGGCGACTCGAACTGGTCGAAGGGGAGCGAGACGAAGCTCTTGTCCTCCCGCTGCACCACGAGGCTGTTGCGCTCGAAGGGCGGCGCGACCCGCACCCGACGCATTTCGAGGGCGGCCGCGCAGGGTGCGTGGGGCTCGCTGTGGCGAGGGGCCGCGAGGTGGTAGAGCCGGCGTTCGGGCAGGGGCTGGTCGAAGGAGCAACCGGTCCACCCGAGGAGCGTCGCCAGGGCGAGCGCCGCGGCTCTCACGGAGTGGGGTCCTCTGGGGGGGCGCTGCGCAACAGCAACGAGGGTTGGCGACGCAGGGTCTCGGTCAGGTCGCGGAGATTCTCGGTGGTGACGCGGAGGTTCTCGAGGACGACCTCGAGGTCGTACGAGGCCCCCTCGGCCGACTTGCGCAGCCGCGCGAGGGTGGCCTCGGATTCCCGCAGCACACCCTGGGCGTTCCTGCTCACGGCGTCGAGCTCTGCGCCTTCGACCGCGCCGCGCAACGCGGCGAAGGTGCGCTCCACTTCCTGCAGCACGTCGTTCAGTCCCCGTCCCACTGCCTTCGGGTCGAGATCTTCGATCCCCTGGTTGAGTGACAACACGAGGGTGTCCAGGTTGGCCAGGAACCCCTTGACGTCGAGCTCGTTGATCCGCTCGATCAGCACCTCGGCGCTGCTCGCGAACTGGCCGAGTCGGCTCCGCGCCGAGGGAATGAAGAGCACCTTGGGCCGGTAGGGGAGCTCGATCGGCGGGAAGGCTTCGGGGTCGAGATAGTCGGCCTCGATGAACGAGGTGCCGGTGATCCCCATCGGCGTGATCCGCAGCCGCAACCCCCGGTCGGCCATGGCCCGGAGGTTCTCCTGACGGTCGGCGATCGCGAGCCCGGTGTCCTCGTCGGCCCCCTGGAAGCGGACGAGGACGAGGCTGCCGTACTCGACTTCGTCCTCCGGAAGCAAACGGTAGTGGTCGCGAACGAAGCCGATGGAGCTCACGGTCCCGAGCTTGACGCCGCGGAAGCGGACGGGCGACCCGACCTCGAGACCCTGCACCGATTCGCGAAACACGGTCTCGAACACCACCACGCGCTCGAAGATCCGACCGCCTCCGATCAACAGCGCGGCGCCCACCACCATCGCCGTCCCCAGCAAGACGAAGAGCCCCACCCGGAAGTAGCGGGTCTCCTGGCTCACGGAGCCCCCTCTGCACCCGTGGCCTCGCGCCGAAAGAAGCTCTGGATCCACGGATCGTCGGAGCGATCGCGCAGCTCCTTGGGTGGGCCGATCGCCGCGATCTTCTTGGTGCGGGCGTCGAGCATGATCACGCGGTCGGCGATCGTGTAGATGCTGTCGAGCTCGTGGGTCACGATCACGAAGGTCACCCCCAGGGTGCGCGAGAGCCGCAAGATCGTCTGGTCGAGCTCGGCGGAGGTGATCGGGTCGAGGCCCGCCGAGGGTTCGTCGAGACACAGGATCCGCGGATCGAGGGCCATCGCCCGGGCGATCGCCGCGCGTTTCTTCATCCCGCCGCTGATCTCCGAGGGCAGGAAATCCTCGAAGCCCTCGAGCTGGACCAGCTTGAGCTTGGTGCGCGCGATGGCCTCGCGCGCCTCCGTCGGCAGGTCGGTGAACTCCTCCATCGCGAGACAGATGTTCTCCAGGAGCGTCATCGATCCGAAGAGCGCCCCACTCTGAAACATCGCGCCGAGCTTGCGGAGGATCGCGAGCCGCTCTGCGCCCACGGCTCCGGCGATGTCCTCCCCCTCGATCCAGATCCGCCCAGCGGCGGGGGTGTAAAGCCCGATGATGTGTTTGAGCATCGTGCTCTTGCCGCTGCCGGAGCCGCCGAGGATGACGAACACTTCGCCCCGCTGCACTTCGAAGCTGACGTCGTCGAAGATCAGCCGCGGCCCGTAGCGCGCGGTCAGGTGCTCGACGCGGATGATCGGATCGCGCACCACGGCTACCACCCCATCACGAAGAAGAGCACGGCGAAGATGCCCTCGGCGACCGCGATCAGCGTGATGCCGGTGACCACCGAGCCGGTGGTCGACTCGCCGACGGCGCCCGCGCCGGCGCCGGTGCTCATTCCCCGCATACAGCCGACCACCGCGACGATGACCCCGAGCACCAGGCTCTTGGCCAACCCGCCGACCAGATCCGCCGAGCCGGTCGCCGCCGCGATCCGGTTGACGTAGGTCACGAAGGGGAAGCCGAGGGAGAGAAAGACCACGGCGCCACCGGCCAACCCGGCGAGGGCGGTGATGATGGTGAGCGAGGGCACGACCAGCATCGCGGCCAGGACCCGGGGGATCGCGAGGAAGCGCACGGGCTCGAGCCCCATCGTCGTGAGCGCGTCGAGCTCCTCGTTCACCTTCATCGTGCCGATCTCGGCGGCGAAGGCAGAGCCCGAGCGGGCGGTGAGCAGGATCGCCGCGAGCAGGGGACCGAGCTCGCGAAACATCGCGATCCCCAGGAAGTCCGCCACGAAGATCTCGGCCCCGAAGCGCCGCATCGGGATCGCCGACTGGAACGCGAGGATCAGGCCGAGCAGGAACGCCACGAGGGCCACGATGGGAACGGCCCCGATCCCCGCTCGGTCCGCCACCTGGAAGAGATCGCGACCGCGGACCAGACGGGGCCGCAGCGCCACCTGGAACAGGGTGACGATGATCTGGCCGAGGAAGACCACCGAGCGCCGCAGATCCGCCATCTGCTCGACGGCGCTGTGACCGACCCGCTGGACGAAGCCCGAACGCCCGGGCGTCGCCGTGTCCGCGCCCTCGGC
>JANQRO010000112.1 GCA_028284525.1 Myxococcota bacterium
CTCGGGGTCGATCTCCACCGCCGCCAGGAACTCGTCTACCGAGCGCGCGAGAAAGAGCAGATAGCGCTCCTCGTCGCGCTCGAGATCGAGAAACTCACGAGCCGTCCGGTAGTAGACCTCCCCCAACGCGATGCGGTTCTCGATCGAGCCCGGATCGCGGTCGCGGGTGTCTTCGAGCCGGGCGCGCTCGTCGGCGATGCCTTCGATCAGGACCTGCCGCCCGGCGGGCCGCTCGGGCTCGGCACAGGCGACCCAGGCTCCGGCGAGAAGCAACGCCACCCCGGCGCTTCGTCGCAGCATGCTCTCCCTTTCCCCGGCCCAAGCACACCCGTCCGGAACGGGCACCTCCACCCGGGCGCCCTGCTCCGAGCGGGGCCGAGACTAGGCGACCGCCGCGAGCGCGACGATGGCACGCCCTGTCGCCGCAAAGACGGTTGGCGCCGAGGAGGGACACCCACGGACATCCTGGCGCTCGAAACGCCGTTCTATCGGAGACGCGGGAATCCTGGCGATTCCCTTCATCTGCGAGCGGCAGCGCGAGAATCGCTCGGGGTTCGGCCCTCCGTTCCAGGGGACATCGAGACGACGGCCGCCGACCCCGGTCGGTTCGCGAGCACCGCCTGGGCCGCATCGGCGCCCGCGACGATCGCGCCCTCGAGCTCCGCCGGGTGGGTCGCGGTGTCGATCTGGGCATCCGCCACGACCTCGATCCGGGTCGCCCCCAACTCGAGCACACCGCCGGCGCCGGGTCGGCCCGCCGCCGCCGTCCACTCCATGCCTTCGTACACCGTGATGTTCATGTCCACCACGCAGTGGTGTTTGAGGACCCCCTCGAAGAGGCTCGGTGCGATCGCCGGCGGGTCGGTGGCGGCGAGATAGGGGCGCAGCACATCCAGGACGCCGTGGGGGGTGAGGATCGCCCTCACCGCGGGGCCGAGGACGACGGGCGCGTCGTCGCGGTCGCGGGTCTCGGCCCACACGACGAGGCTCTGGAGTCCCGATCCGCTCGCGACCCGCGCCGCCACCAGCGCGGCCGGCCCGCCACCCGTGATGAGGAGGGGGGTATCGATCCGCACGGGCCGGCTCAGAACACCGCGATCGGGTTGGTCGGCCCGCCGGTCACCCCGCGGAAACGGATCGGCGCCAGCACGAACTGGAACTCCCAACGGCCCAGCCGGTCACAGGTGGCGGCCAGGTCTTCGAGCTGACAGTTGTCGATCAGCCACAGACCCATCGCCACGATGCCCACCATGTGGATCGGCATCGAGACGGTCTTGTAGCCCGAAGGCGTCACGTCCTGGGCGACGTCGGAGCCGATCATCGCCACACCGCGCTCGTGGAGCCACGGGAGACACGCCGCCTGGTAGCCCGAGCGCGGTTTGTTGGCGTTGTAGGCGCGGCCCTCGGCGAGCCGCGCCGCGCCCTCCCCGGTGCGCACCAGGAGGACGTCGCCGGGCTCGACGCGAACGCCCGCCGCGTCCTCCGCGGCCTCGAGGTCTTCGGGAAAGACATGGTCGTCGGCGGCGAGGGTCTCGACACCGCGCAAACGCGGAATGTCGAGGAGCACGCCGCGGGTCGTGACGCCGTCCGAGAGGGCGAGGACGTCGTGCTTGAGCGCCCCCTGACGATCCGAGACGAGGGAGGCCGGCGCCCCGCCGTACATCTTGCCGTCCCAGAAGAGATGGGCCAGCGAGTCGACGTGGGTGACGTCGAGTCCGTGGAAGACGAGGCCGATGTACTCCTGCGCCCCACCGGCGCGCCCGCCCGAGAGCAGCCCCCGACGCCCCTCCTCGTCGAGGCCGAGCCCGGTGGAGAGCATGTAGCGCTGCGACTCCACGGTCGCCCCGGGCTGGGGACCGGTCTTGATGTCCCAGGCACACGACACCGAGAGACCCTCACGCACCAGCCCCGCCGCGGCGATGCGTTTCGCCGGCGTCAGGTGGTTCAGCGTCCCCAATCGGTCGTCCTCCCCCCAGCGCCCCCAGTTGGACAGCGAGTCGAACCAGGTGAGCACGGTCTCTTCGGGGGGCGGGGTCGGCATCGAAGCTCCTCCTGCGGGCGTGGGGACGCAGTGTACATCGCCGCGGTGTCGCCCGAGCCGGGCCCGCGCGCCGCACCGCGCGGCCGCGATACGCTCCGCGCCGAAGGAGACCCCATGCAACTCTCTGACTTCGGCTCGCTCAGCGAGCTCATCCGCAGCGTCGCCGTGATCGCCACCCTCATCTACGTCGGGCTCCAGATCCGGGAGAACAGCTCGTGGATCAAGCAACAGGCCCTCGACTCGGTGGTCGATCGCTTCACCACCTGGGGCGCGCGGCTCCGCGACAACCCGGAAGTCCTCGACCTCTACCTCCGCGGTGCCCAAGAGTTCGCGAGCTTCGATCGCGCCGACCGCCATCGCTTTCACCTCACCAAGCTCGAGATCGTGGCCGCCATCGAGACCGTCCTCGAACACAGCAAGTCCGACATGATCAAGGTCGAGGCCGACAACGCGGCCCACCGGCGGCTGGCCCAGGAGCTCGCAGGCCCCGGCACCCGGGTCTGGTGGGAAGAGATGGGCCGCGCCTCCTTCTCGGACGACCTCGGCGCCTTGATCGACCAGCTCCTGGCCTCGAGCCTCGTGGCCGCGACGGACACCCCCGATGCGTCCCGCGTTTGAGCAGCTCGCCGTCACCTCGGAGGTGAGCGTCGCCTTCATCGGCTTCGTGGCGATCTTTCTGATCTTTGCGCGGCGCGAGGGCAAGTTCTCTCCCCGCGACTCGCTCCGGATCCAGGGCATGTTCACCGCGGGATTCATGGGCCTCTTCATGTCGCTCGTTCCGATCGTGCTGAGCAACGCGATGCCCGACGACGCTTCGACGTGGCGACTCTCGAGCGCGATGTTCGTCGTCGCCTTCACCGCGGTCCTCGCCGGAATCGGATGGCAGCAGTTCGGCAGGCGGGTGCCGGCCGGGATTCCCGTGTGGAACTCGCTCGTGGCGTGGCCGCTCGCGCTCTCGATCCCCGGCTGTCTGGCGCTCAGTGCGTTGGCGGTCGGCGGTATCGACCACGCGTTCCTCTACCTCAGCGCGATCGTGATCGCGCTCCTCGTCGCCGCGTTCAACTTCGTGGCGCTCGCGATCGAGAAACTCCTCTAGGTTCCCGGCGCGAACGGCGCGACGCGGCGCCGCGTGCTAGCGCCTGGGGCTGGAGCGACCCGTTGCGTCGAAGCCCTGCTCCGCGAGACAGCGGTCGGTGTGGCGCTGCACCAGGCGGTCCCGCGGGGTGGCGGTGCTGAGGGGGTTGCCCTCGTCGAGCATCCAGGCCCGGGTCTTGTGGCAGAGCCAACTCTGGGGGTCACAGGGCGCGTCGTCGCGGGCGCCGCCCGGGGGTGGAGCGCCGTAGCGCGCCACGGCCTGGTCGCGGCAGACCGCCTCGGCGCGGGCGTAGCCCTCGGGGTCGACGCGCTCGCCATGGCGGGTGGGCGCCGCGCACCCGAGCACGAGGCCCGCGATCACGCCGGCAGCGACGCGTCGGTGGCGCGCTCGCACGTCGCTAGAACTCCGCCCCGATCCGCAGGGTGAGCACGTTCTGCTGGTAGTCGGCCGAGGGGAGGTTCGAGTCCGCGGCGCTGAACTCGTACTCGAGGTGGAGGGCCACGGCGTCGCGGAGCTGTCGGGTGAGGGAGAACTCGAGGCCGTGGCGTGTGTCTTCGCGGCGCTCGCCGATCGTCGGCGTGGAGTGGGCGAAGTCGTAGGTGGCGAACTTGTAGACGAGCGCCATCTCGAGACGCCTGGCGATCACCGACGGGAGACGCAGCAACGCCGCGTCCACCCACGCCCCCACGCTCAGGTGGTGGGCGAGGTTGTCGAACTGGGGATCGTGGGCGTTCTCGCCTTCGAAGCGGTAGGCGAGCCGGAGGTGTCCCCGCCGGTCGTCCAGGAAGTAGTAGTTCTCGAGAAAAAGGCCGTGGGTCGCCGCGTCGCGCCCCGACGACTCGAAGTCCCGCGCCGCGAAGCTGTATCCGGTCTGGAGGTACCACTCGGGGCGCAGCGCGTAGCCCAGGCTCGGGCGCAGCCCGTGGGAAGAGAGGAAGTCGTCGCCGCCGAGGGTGGAGTGCGACCAGCGGTAGGAGAGCCCGAGGTCGAGATTCCCCACAGCGTGGTGAGCCTCGCCGTAGAGACCGTGGGACTGGAGGTCGAAGCCGTCCTCCTCGGCGTAGAGGCTCTGGAAGAGGTCGTAGCCGAGCTCCACCTCGGTGGTGGCGTCGCGGTAGACCCGCACGCTCGGCGAGAACTCGAAGAGCCCGGCGACATCGCTCGTCCCCGAGTCGACGTCGAGGTCGTCCTGGATGACGTTGTCGTCGAACGAGAAGCCGGCGCTCGCCGCCACGGACCAGATCTTGTCGTCGTCGGCAGGCTCGCCGATCGCGTAGGCGTCCTGGAGGACGCGGGCCTCGTCGGCAATCGGGGAGTTCGGGGCGATCTCGATCACCCGCGCCAGCGCCGTCTGGGCGCGGGCCTCGTAGCCGAGCCGCCCGGCGCAGACAGCCAGGTTGAACTCGGCGGTGGCCGCGAGATCCGGATCCTGCGCCGCGGCCTCGAAGTGGGGGATGGCCTGCGCACACCGCTCGGCCCGCTGGTGTTGCAGGCCGGTGAAGAAGTGCGCCGTGGCGTCCTCCGGATCGTGGACGAGGGCCTGGGCGAAGGCCGCGGCCGCCGCGGCGCCCTCGCCGCTGCGCAGGTGCGCGATCCCGAGCGGGGTCCACGCGTCGGTGTACGCGGGGTCGCGGGCGAGAGCGTCGGCGAAGGCCGTGGCGGCCTCCGCGTGACGCTCCTGGTGTTGGAGTGTGATCCCCAGATAGAACGCGGCATCTGCCCTGGCGGCCACCGGCGTGGCCACCGCCGACGACGCGATCGACCGCGGCCTCGAGGCCCTCGATTCGGGAGACCTCACCGAGGCCGAGACGCGATTCCGCGGCGCCGCCAGCGCGGATGCCGCGT
>JANQRO010000118.1 GCA_028284525.1 Myxococcota bacterium
GCCCCGCCCCCGAGTGATCGTGGCCCGGCGTCTCCGCGGTCTCGAAGTGGTCGTGGGAGGCGTGGCTCGCGGGGTCGCTCTCGCCGTGTCCCGCCGAAAAACACACCACGCGTCCGGCGCCGCGGCTCGCGCGGAGCAGCCCGTTGGTGAAGGCCTGCTCGTCGCCGCCGCGCACCCGCACCGGTGCCCCGGCGGCTTCGAACACCGCCTCGCCGGCAAAGCGCACACCCATCGTCCGCGCGACCCCGGGCTCGAGGTCCGGGTCGTGGGCGCGAACGCTCACCCAGGGCGACGCCCGCTCGTAGCGACGCAGCAGAGCCAACGCGTCGCGGTGGCGCTGGTCGCCCAGGTCGTAGAAGAAGGTGATCCGCAGCGGCCGGTCGAGCTCCGCGAGCGCGCGCTCGGTCTCGGGGCCCAGCGAGAACACGCCGTGCCGGGTGAAGTCGAGGCGAAGGGGGACCCGCAGGGCCCACAGGTTGGCGGCGATCGCCGCGCACAGGACGGCTCCCGCGGCGAGGAGCAGGTGGGGGCGGGGGCGTCTCACACGCGGCGCCACCGCAACACCTGGGTCGCCCAGACCAGCGCCACGACCGCCAGCGAAACCAGGTAGACGGCGCTCGCCCCGTCCAGGACCCCGCGGATCGTCGTCCGGGTGTGAAGCGAGAGCGAGAGGTGTCGGAACAGTGCGGCCGCCGGACCCATCGACGCGTGGGCGCCGTAGTCGACGAACCAGAGCCCGAGCAGGAGCCCCCAGGTCCCCACCGCCGCCACGGCCTGGCTCGCGCAACACGCGGAGACGAGGAGGCCGAGGGCCAGGACGGCGGCGCCGAAGAGCGCCAGACCCAGATAGCCCCCGACGATCGGTCCCGGGTCGGGCTGGGCGTAGAGCGCGAGCGGGATCACCGCCACCGCACTGCCGACGAGGAGCAGCGCGAGGAGGATGAGGAGACCGGCGTACTTCGCCGCGACGAGCCGCGCGTCGCCCAGCGGCAGCGACTGGAGCAGCTCCAGGGTGCCGCGCTGGCGCTCCTCCGCGACGCTGCGCATCGTCAGGATCGGCGCCAGGAGGAGGAGCAACAGGGTCAGGTTGTGGAACGCGCTCACCATCTTCGGGGCGCGCAGGAAGAGCAGCGAGAAGCTGAAGAAGAAGCCGCTCGCGAACCAGAACACCGCGACGGTCGCGTAGGCGGTGGGGGTCGCGAAGAGCTCGAGGAGCTCCTTCCGGACGAGCGCCGCGAAGCGGGTCACGCCGTGCCGCCGTCCGCGTCGGCCTCGAGCGCTTCGAGGAACACCGCCTCGAGCTCGGCGGCGCGCACCGCGTCCTCCGCCACCCGCGGCCGGTGCTCGGCCACGATGCGCCCCTCCCGCAGGATCACGACGCGGCTGCAGAGCGCCGCCGCCTCCCCCAGCACGTGGGTGCTGAAGATCGTCCCGCGCTGCTCTGCGCCCGCGCGGATGCGACGGCGCGCCTCCCGCGCCTGGAGCGGGTCGAGACCCGAGGTCGCTTCGTCGAGCAGCAGGAGTCGGGGGGCGCCGAGGAGCGCCTGGGCGAGCCCCACCCGTTGACGTGTCCCCTTCGAGAGCTGGCCGACCCGCCGGCCGCGCCACGCGTCGAGGTCGCAGGCGGCGAGTGCCGCGTCGACGGCGTCGCGACGCCCGGCCCCGCGCAACCCCTTGGCGCCGGCCGCGAAGTCCACCATGTCGTCGACGCGCAGGGCGTCGTAGAGCGGCGCGCCCTCGGGCAGGTAGCCGAGGCCTTCGAGGCCCGGCGCGATGGCGCCGCCCCACTCCACCGACCCGGCGTCCCAGGCCAGGACCCCCGCGGCGATCCGCAACGCGGTGGTCTTGCCGCTCCCGTTGGGGCCGAGGAGCCCCAGGATCTCGCCGCGCTCGAGGGCGAGGCTCACCCCCTGCAACGCGTCGCGGCGCCCGTAGCGCTTCGACACCTCGCGCAGACGCAGCACCGTGTCCGACATGGAGGCGGTGGGGCGCCGCGGGCCCTACTCGTAGGGCGCGTCGTGTTGGTGCGACTCGTACTGCTCGATCCCGTGGCTGTACCAGAGCTCGCCGGCCTCGGCGTCGCGGATCCGTTTCAGACGCTGGATCGACTCCATCGAGTGGATCGTGCTCCAGGTGATCCCCGGGGTCGTCCCGGCCTCGTTCTCCGGGGTGTACACCGCGTCCCCCGCGAGCAGCAGGGTGCCGGTCTTGGGGAGTCGCACCCGCACCGACTGGTGGCCCTGGGTGTGCCCCTTGGTGTCGAGCACGGTGATCGACCCGTCGCCGAAGAGATCGAAGTCGCCCGAGAGCTCCATGAACTTGAAGTCGCGGGTCTCGTCGTAGTCCTTGAGCACGTAGGCGCCGCGCTGCCACTTCTCCGGCCACCAGGCGGCGCGGAGCTCGTCCTTTTGCACGACGTGGGTCGCCTGGGGGAAGAGCTCGATGTTGCCGGCGTGGTCGAGGTGGAAGTGGGAATAGATCACGTACTTCACGTCGGCCACCGAGTAGCCGAACCGGGTGAGCTGGCGATCGATGACCTCGTCCCGGGTCTGGGTCGGCACCAGGCCGTCGCAGATCGCCTTGCCCCAATAGCCGGCGCAGCCCCCGTCGGAGACCTCGTCGGCGTTGCCCGTGTCGTAGAGCACGACCCCGCGCGGGTGCTCGATGATGTACATCGCGACGGGCACCTTGATGCGCTTGCCGACGTCGACCATCGCGGTGAGGAAGCCCTTGTCGAGCTCGAGGCGCCCGCTGCTCACCTGGTAGAGCTTGAGCCCTTCCACGGGCTCCCCGGCGCGCGCCTCCGCGGGGACGAGGGCGAGCGCGAGGCCCACAGCGATGGCGAGCGCGGCGAAGTGACGTGCCAAGAAACGATCCCCCTACGTGGGTCCGCCCGGAGCGTGGCCCGGACGGTGCGGCGATGCCGGCGCATCGGGTCCGCGGCGATCATACCGGTTCGCCGACGCGGACGCGGCCGCTTCGACCGGGCCTAGACGCGGGGCGCGGGAAGCCGCAGGAGCGCGGCGGTCTCGGCCCCGCCCGCGGGCTCCCGTCCTACCTTGGCCGCCTCCTGGACGACCGCCCGCACCAGTTCGAGGTGCGAGGGCTCGCCGGGGCCGGCGTAGTCCTCGAGACCCACGCGGACATGGCCGCCGCGCTCGAGGGCCAGCCGCGCGAGCCCGCTCTCGACCAGATCGCCCCCCAGCAGCGCCACCGACCACGGCAGGTCGCAGCCCTCCAACATCTCAAGGTAGGTCTCGAGCGCGGTCTGGGTCGGCGGCATCCCGAAGAGCGCGCGCTCGCCACCGAAGTAGAGCTTGACCAGCGCACCCTCCGGCAACGTCCCCGCCCGGTAGTACGCGAGGGCCACCCGAAGGAAGCCCGGCTCGAAGATCGAGAGGCTCGGGCCCAGACGCAGCGCGCGACACTGGTCGAGCATCGCGCGGATGTCGGCCAGGGTGTTCTCGTAGACGATGTGACCGGGGACCGGCTGACCGTCGGGCTCGAAGCCCCCGAAGTTCGTGGTGCCGGGATCGGCGACGCCCTGGCGCAGGACACCGCGCTTGGCGAGCTCGACCAGGTGGTCGTAGCGCTCGTCGACGTTGGTGTGTGCCCCGCCGCCGGCCATCGTCGGGTAGCAGATGGCGTCGGGCTCCTCGGCCAGGATCGCGCTCCACGCCTCGTAGTAGGGCTCCCAGGCGTGGCGCCCGCCGGCGCCGAGCACCTCGTCGTCGGTGTGGTTGTGGAGGATGGCCCCACCGGCGCGGTAGCAGCGGATGCCGTCGGCGGCGACTTCCTCCGGGGTGCGCGGCACCTGCGGGTTGCGCTGTTTGGAGGTGCCGCCGTTCAGGGCGACCTCGACGATCACAGGGGTGGACGTGCTCATGTCGAGAAGGTAGGTCGAGGCGGGAGGCCGGTGCTACACAACCGAGATGACCGAGAACACCCGCGAAGTCGACGCCCTCCGCTTCACCGGCCGCACCATCGGCCGGCTCCTCAGCGAGCAGATCGAGGCGGGGACCCCCTACACCGAGGTCCCGTGGACGCCCTTCGAGACGCCGCTGCGCGACGCGAAGGTCGCGCTGCTCTCCACCGCCGGGATCTCGATGCGGGGCGACCCGCCCTTCGACATGGAGACCGAGCGCAAGCGCGCGGTCTGGGGCGACCCGAGCTGGCGGGCGATCCGCGCCGACGCGACCTCGGCCGACGTCGAGATCCACCACCTGCACATCGACACCGGCTACGCGCGCCGCGACCTGAACGTCGCCCTCCCCCTCGACCGTCTGCGCGAGCTCGCCCGGGCCGGGGAGATCGGCGCGGTGGCCGAGACCCACTACTCGATCATGGGGTTCCAGGGCAACGACCCGAC
>JANQRO010000119.1 GCA_028284525.1 Myxococcota bacterium
TCGACCTGGGCGACAAGAAGATCGGGGTCGGCGTGGTCGACCACACGCGCACCACCGTCGAGAGCCCGGCCCTGATCTTCTTGTCGCCCAGGTCGATCCCCTTCAGCAGCTCGAGGTCGCGGCCGTGGTTGCTCGCGCACTCGAGCATCAGGACGTCGGCGTGGAGGGCGTTCAGGTAGGGCAACGAGCGTTCGTAGCTCGGCCGATCCCAGTAGAAGCTCTGCTGGTTCGGGTTGCCCCAACAGGTGTGGGCCCAGATCTCGGTGTTCACGCCCTCGACCTCGCGGTTGAAGGCCTCGGTGAGGAACTCGAGGTCCTTCTCGCTGGGCGGCGGGTCGGCCTCGCAGGCGAAGTGGTGCGGGGGCTCCTCGACCTGGATCACCGGACAGCCCGCGTCGGCCAGCTCTCGGAGCTCCTCGTTCAGCGCCGCGGCGAGGTCCATCACCATGTCCTGGTCGTTCGCGTAGTGCTCGTTCCACAGCATCATCGGGAGACACGTGGCCGAGATGGCGCCGAACTTCACCGGCCGTTTGGTCATGCGCTGGGCGACCTTCCACGCGGCGGTGAAGTGGAGCGGGCCCCGCCCGATCTTCCCGGTGACCGCCGGCGGGTGGTAGGCCTCCTGCACTTCGTAGAGGATGTCGCCGGGTTGCATGTCGGCGTACTCGAGGAAGTGCGAGGAGTCGCGGTAGCCCTCGATCCCCGCGAGTCGCTCGATCGTGTAGAAGAACCACGAGCGCCCGCCCACTTCGAGGTCGAAGCGCGCGTCGCCGTCGACGAGGATGTCGAGGCCGGCGCGTTCCTGCTCGTTCACGTAACAGGCGACGGCGTCGGTGTACTGCTCGCGGTAGAGCGAGTCGCCGAGGGCGACCTTCAGGGGTCGTCCGCGCAGGCTCTCGGTGTACCAGGAGGGTCGCGGGAAGGAGCCGACCATCGCGGTGGGGAGGGTCGATCCCTCGGTGGCCTTGAACATGGTGCAGACCTCCGATTGCTAGGTGGGTTCGTCGAACTCGACGACGTTGCCGTCGGGGTCGCGCACAAAGCAGATGCGCCGCCCCTCGAGTTGCACCGGGCCCTCGGTCACCGGGATCCCGACGCGCTCGAGCTCGGCCATCGTGTCGTCGAGCGACGCGACGACGAAGGCCGGATGGGTGACCCCGGGATGCTTCGCCGTCTCGTCCATCAGGATGTTGGCGCCGCCCGGGCGTCGCGTGCCGTTGGCGATCAGGTTGATCTTGACCCCACCGGCGGTGCCGAGGATCAACGCGTCGTGTTCGGGGAGCTCCTGCTCGAGGGCAAAGCCCAGCAGAGCGTAGAAGGCCAGCGCCTCGTCCCGGTCGCTCACCCGGATCCCGACGTGCTCGTAGCCCGTGATGTCCACGGGCCCACGCTAGCCCAGCGCCTAGCGCCGGCGGAGGGGATGATCGGGGGGGACCTCGACGACCACCAGACGCAGCCCGTCCGGGTCGTCGAGACGCATCTCGTCGAGGCCCCAGGGCTTGCGGACGGGCGGCTCGACGATCGACACCCCCGCCGCGGCCAGCCGGCCGTGCTCGCGCTCGAGATCCTCCACCTGGAGCCACAGCTGCGGCGTCTCACCGAGGCCCTCGTCGGCGCCCCGCCCGGAGAGCTCCAGAAAGCCGCCGCCCAGGAAGAACACCGCCCCGCCCCGCCACTCGCGGTAGATCTTGAGACCGAGGACGTCCCGGTAGAAGTGGACGGAGCGCTCCCAGTCGCGGGGATGGAGCAGGACGCGGCTCGACAAGACCTCCATGGCCCTGATTGTGCACCAGACGCGCCTGTCTCGCGTGGGTCCGCCCGGGCCCCGTGCGTCGGCGCCGCGGGACCGCGCGCGCCCCGCGGTCCGGGCTTGGCTCCTCTCGGGCCCTCTGATATCAAGACGCGATGCAGGACCGGCCCCACGCGCGCGAGCTTCTCGCCGAGATCGCCGAGACCCTCGAACGCGAAGTCCTCCCCGAGACCGCCGGTCTCGTCCAGCACCACGTGCGGGTGGCGGCGAGCCTGTGTCGGATCCTCGAGCGCGAAGCGGCGCTCGGCGCCGAGATCGAAGCGGAGCAGCGCTCCCGACTGCAGCGACTCCTCGACACCGACACCGACGACGTCGCCTCCCTCACGCGCTCCCTCGACCTGGTGCTCGCCTACGGCGTCGACGACGTGTTCGCGCGCAACGCCTGGGAGACCCTCGTGGCGATCACCCGCGACAAGCTGCGTGTCGCGAGACCGGGGCACGACTCGTACGACTTCGGCCCCGAGGTCGGGGCGTGACACGCGCGCTCGCGCGGGGCGGGAGCGCGCCTTCGTGAGCGCCACTGCGGATGCCGCGAACGAGAGCGACCGCGAGGTCCGCGGCCTCGAGCGCTTCCTCGGCGACACCTGGGGTGTCCCGGCCCGGGTCGAAGCGCTGCGCGTCGCCTCGGCCGGGGCGCGGCGTCGCAATCTGCTCTTCGACGCGATCCGCGACGGCGAGCGTGTCCCCCTCTGCGCGACCGTGAGCCCGAGCGACGCGATGCAACACAGTAGTGTCACCGCCGAGACGGCGGCGCTGCGCTTCGCGGAGACGGCGGGCGTCCCCGCCCCCCACGTCCACGCGCTCTGCGACGACCCGAG
>JANQRO010000124.1 GCA_028284525.1 Myxococcota bacterium
GGCCGAGCGGTGCAGCGGAAGAGCGGACGAAAGCGCGGTCGCGGATCGGGGCATGCTCGGGGGTGGCCCATCCGGTGCAGGGGGTGACACCCACCCTACCAGAGGCCGGCGCGGTGCGGGCGCCCGTCCGGGTCGCGGGAACGACTGCGGTACGCTGGCGCCGCACCCGCACCGGAGGACCCCATGGAGTTCGACCTTCAGCAGACCGATGCCCTGCTCTCCACCACGCGCTCGGTGCGCAAGCGCCTCGACCTCCAGCGCCCGGTGGAGCGCGAGGTGATCCTCGAGTGTCTTCAGCTCGCCACCCAGGCTCCGACCGGGAGCAACCGCCAGGGCTGGCGCTGGCTCGTCGTCACCGACCCGGACCAACGCAAGGGCCTGGCCGAGTGCTATCGGCGTGGCGGAGAGGCCTATCTACGCGGCGCCCTCGAGAGCGCCGAAGCAGGCAGCCAGGACATGCGGGTCCTCGAGTCGGCCAACTACCTCCTCGATCACCTCCACGAGGTGCCGGTGCATGTGATCCCCTGCATGTCCACCGAGCTCAACCGCGAGAGCATCGCCTACGAAGCGGGATTCTGGGGCTCGATCTTCCCGGCGGTGTGGAGCTTCCAGCTGGCGCTGCGCAGCCGCGGCCTCGGCTCGGTGCTGACGACGCTCCACCTCGTCTGCGCCGACGAGGCGGCGAAGCTCCTCGAGATCCCGGCCGGCTTCACCCAGGCCGCGTTGCTCCCGGTGGCCTACACCCAGGGCACCGACTTCCAGGCGGCAAAGCGTCCACCGGTCTCCGAGCTCACCTATTGGGACCGCTGGGGGAGCTAGACCGGCCCGCCGCGCGCACCTGCACCGGCACTCCGTTCAGCACCGCGTTGCCCGACGCGACGTCGATCTCGCCCTCGGTGAGGTCGTTCGCGCTGACCCCGGGGCGCGCTCCCGCGACCCCGAGCCGGGTCCCCGGAGCGCCGTGACCGTAGCCGTGGGGGAGGCTCACGACGCCGGCGGCCACGTCCTCCGTCGATTCGAGGGGCACGACGACGTGTCCCACCTCGGAGCGGACCTCCACGGTCTCGCGGTCGCCGAGGCCTCGGGCGGCGCAGTCCCCGGGGTGCATCCAGAGCGTGCAGCGCGGCCGCCCCGTGACCAAGGACGGTAGGTTGTGGAGCCAGCTGTTGTTGGAGCGAAGGTGCCGTCGGCCCACCAGAAGCAGGCTTTCGAGCGGCCCTGCGTCGACGGCCGCTGCAAGGCGGTCGACCTCACTGGCCAAGGGCTCGGGCGCGAGATCGATCCGGGCGTCGGGGGTCTCGAGGGCGTCGGGGAAGGCCGGCTCCATCGGCCCGAGGTCGATGCCATGGGGGGCGTCCCGCAGCGCGGCGAGCGACAACCCCTCTCGACCCTGCTCGAAGGCATCTCCGTAACGGCCAGTCCTCACAAGGAAATCAACTACGCGATCGCTCGGATCCTCGCCTTCGACGAGCCCCTCGATCTCGTCGGCGTCGCGGCCGGCGATCGGGGATCCGGGGCGGGAGACCTCGCGCTCGATGCGCTCCCGCAGCGCGCCGCGGAGGATGGTGTCGACGGGGCTGCCACCGATCAACGAGGCGAGACGAGCGAGGATCTCGGCCTCGCCCGGGCCCTCGGGCTCGAAGAGCGCCGGTGAATGATGGGCGATGCAGCGCACCGACGCGTGGTTGTAGGTGAGGTCGTAGTGGCTGCGTTCCAGGGGCGAGGGCGGCGGAAGGATCACGTCGGCGTGGCGGGTCGTCTCATTGAGATAGGGATCGACGCTCACCATGAAGTCGAGGGTGGCGAGGGCCGCGTCGAGCCGGCGACCGTTCGGGGTCGAGAGCACCGGGTTCCCCGCCACCGTCACGAGCGCGCGGATCTGCCCCGGCCCGGATTCCTCGATCTCTTCCGCCAAGACGGCGGAGGGGAACTCGGAGCGGCGCTCGGGCTCGCCGCGCACCCGGCTGTGCCACCGGCCGATCTGGAAGCCGCGGCCTCCGGGCGCGGCCGGGCTCGCGCGCACCCGCGTTTCGGGAGGCCGGGGGAGCATCACGCCCCCTTCCCGGTCGAGGTTTCCGGTGAGTGCGTTGAGCAGGTCGCTCGCCCAGGCCGCCACCGTGCCGAAGGCCGCCGCGTGGGCGCCCATCCGGCCGTAGACGGCGGCGGACGGAGCCTCGGCGAGGTCGCGGGCGACCTGGCGGGTGGTCTCGGCGGGCACCCCCGTCCAGCCCGCGACCACCTCGGGTGCAAAGGGCTCGGCCCAGCGGCGCGCGGTCTCGATCCCGTTCGCGTGCTCGGCCAGGCGGCCCACCGCCACCCGGCCCTCGGCGAAGAGCACGTGGGCGAGGGCCAGGAGCCAGGCCGCGTCGGTGCCGGGGCGGATCGGGATGTGGAGGTTTGCCAGCGCTGCGGTTCGGGTGCTCACCGGGTCGACCACGACCAGCCGGCCGCCTCGCTTGCGGAGCGCGCGAAGGCGCCCGGGAAGATCGGGTGCGGTCCAGAGACTCCCGTTCGATTCCAGGGGGTTGGCCCCCAAGAGCAAGAGAAAGCTCGAGCGGTCGATGTCGGGCACCGGGTTCAGCCCGGGGTTTCCGTACAGCCAGCCACAGGCGACCTCACGGGGCATCTGGTCGACCGTCGAGGCCGAGAACAGATTGCGCGTCCCGAGGGCCTTGAGGAAGGGACGCATGAACAGGGTGGCCGCGAGATTGTGGGTGTTGGGGTTCCCGAGGTAGACCCCCACCGCGTCGCGGGAGCGGTCTCGGGGCCGATCGGCGGAGGCGTAGGGGGCCAGGCCGGCGACGACGCGATCGAAGGCCTCGTCCCAGGAGACCTCGCGCCAGCCCGCGCCCTCGCGCACCCGAGGGCGTCGCAGCCGGTCGGGGTCGTGGTGGAGCTCGCCCAGGGCGGCGCCTTTCGGGCACAGGTAGCCGCGGCTGAAGACATCGTCGGCGTCGCCGCGCACCGACTCGATCCGCGCGCCGCGCACGCGGAGCGCCAGTCCGCAGGTCGCTTCGCAGAGCGGGCAGGTGCGATAGGCCGTGCGAATCTGCTCCACATCCACCCCCGGGTCGGGCGCCGCCGCGGGTCGCCGCGGCGCGGCGGCCGATGGTCGCACAGCGCTCCGCCGAGCGGCTAGGATCCACGCCGTAGGATGTCGACTTGCACCGAAGGCCCCTTCTGCAGCTGCTGGACCGCTACGCCGCGGCTCACCCCGACGAGCACAGCGTGACCGGGCGCATCCAGGCCCTCGTCGAAGCCGAGCCGCGCTGCTTCGAGCGCGACCACTTCTCCCCCGGGCACATCACCGCGTCGTGCTGGATCGTCGACGACGCCGGCGCTCGAGCGCTCCTCACCCACCACCGCAAGCTCGACCGCTGGCTTCAGCTCGGCGGCCACGCCGACGGCGACCCCGACGTCTTCGCGGTCGCGCTGCGCGAGGCGCGGGAGGAGTCGGGGATGGAGGCGTTCGAGCCGGTGCCCGCCCTCGACGCCCAGGGCCTCCTCGACCTCGACGTCCACCGCATTCCGGCGCGGGGCAGTGAGCCCGCCCACGAGCACCACGATCTGCGCTTCCTGCTGCGGGCCCAGCCGGGCCAGACCCCGGTGCGGAGCGACGAGTCGAACGACCTGCGCTGGTTCGGCGCCGAGGAGCTCGCGGGACTCGGCTTGGACGAAAGCGTGTGGAGGCTGCACCGGAAGGCCGAGACCTGGTTGGCCAGCCACCGCGGGGCCCCCGGCGCATGAACAAACCGCCGAGCTACGAAGCCTTCTGCCCGAGCTGCCGGGTGACGCATCCGCCGGGCACCCGGCAGTGCGTCCACTGCGGCGGCCCGGTGATGAAGGAGCGCCCCGACAACCTCGGGCGCTTGCGCGTGGACGCGCAGGAGATCGGGGTCGCCACCGGTGGCTTCCCCCCCGCCCCCCCCGACGGTCTCGAAACCGGCGACGACGGGGACGCGGCGCACAAGCCTCCGGGCGCCGTACGCATCATCGTGTCGCTGGTGTGGATCGCGATCGCCGTCGGCATC
>JANQRO010000147.1 GCA_028284525.1 Myxococcota bacterium
GTCGGGGGCAGCAGACAGAGAAGCGCTGGCGTGCCGACACACGAGACGACGAGGAGCGCCGCGATCCCCACGCAGAGGTCGAGGCCGAAGTCGCGCACCAGGGGAATCTTCGACACCGCGACAAAGCCAAAGCCCGCCGCGGTGGTGAGACCGGCGAGGAGGATCGGGCCGCGCACCTCGGCGAGCGCGCGGAGCACGACCTCGGGGCGGGTGCCGCCCCCGGCCAGCGCGTGTCCGTAGCTGGCGATCAGGTGCATCAGGTAGGCGGTGGCGATCGCAAAGAGGATGGTCGGTGCGGTATTGGAGAGCGCGGTGATCGGTTGCCCGAGCCAACCCATCGCGCCGAGGGTCCACGCGACCGCGAGCAGCGCGCTCCCCAACAGCACCGCGGCGAGCCGCAACGACCCCAGGGCCACGACCACGAGGAGGGTCATCGCGAAGAGGGTCGCGGGGAGGAAGCGGGCGAGGTCGCGCTGCATCGTGCGCGCGATCTCGGTCTTCATATAGGGATGCCCGGCGATGTGGACCTCGGCGCCGTTGCGCTCGGCCGCCACCGCGGCCTCGATCCGGGCCATCAACACACTGCGTTCGTGGCTGCGCTGGGCGTCGTTGGCCAGCCGGACCTGGAGGGCGGCGGTCTTGCGATCGCGCGAGATGAGAAGCCCCGTCCAGATCGGGCGCTCCTCGACACGGGCGCGGATCGCCGTGAGCTGCTCGGGCCCCAGCGCGGCCGCTTTCTCGGGCACCAGCCGTTCGACTTCCAGGCTCTCTTCCCGCCCATAGATGTCGTCGGTTGTCGCGAGCGCGTCCACTTCGGCGATCTCGGGGATCGCCTCGAGCCGCGCGGCGATGCGTTGCTGCTCGGCCAACGCCTCGGCGCTCAACGCGTCCTCGTAGGGAAGCGCGATCGACACGATCTCATCGCTGCCAAAGACGCGCTTCTTGGCTTCGAACGCCGCGTGGTCGGCGTCGCCCTGCACCATCATCGACTCGATGTCCGAGTCGACCTCGAGTCGCTCGATCCCGGCGAGAAGCGCGAGGCTCAAGACGAACGCCGCCGCGAGCGCGGCGCGGGGCCGGCGAACCGGGAGTTCGAGCGCCGCGGAGACGCGCATCAGAGGGTCCCCGCGGTGGGCGCCGTCGGTTTGGCGCCGCCTTCGCGCACGAAGATCTGATGGAGGAGCTGCGTACCCAGGACCAGCACGAGCAGCCACTCGAGACGCATCCGGCGCAGCTGGCCCTCCCCGGCGCTGCGGAGCTGCTCGCGCATCCGACCCACCACCGCCGGGTCGAAGAGACCCGCGTCCCGCAGGCTCCCCTCCGAGAGCACCTCCTCGACGTAGTCGGGGGGGTTCGCGCCAAAGAACCAGGGTTGAATCGGCGTATAGAAGGGGCGTTTGCGCCGTGTTCGGATCCGCTCCGGGAGCCGACCGCGCATCGCCTCGCGCAGCAGCGCCTTCTCGAGAAAGCCCCGCATCTTGAGCTGGGGCGGCAACGGCGCGAGGAACTCCACGACCTCGTGGTCGAGCAGCGGGACGCGCGCCTCGACCCCATTCGCCATCGCCGCGCGATCGGCGATCGCGAGGATCCACGAAGGCAGGCGGCTCTCGAGCTCGAGGGCGAGACCGGCGTCCAGGGGATGGAGGGCCGCCGCGTCCGGGCGGACGAGGGCGTCGAACCCCTCCGGTGCGCGATCGATGGGGCGGGCGCGGTGGCCACCGGGGGACAAGAGCTGGTCACGCTCCAGACCCAGCGTCGCCCAGACCTCGTACCAGGGCGGGTAGAGACCCGCGAACTCGGCCTCCACCTCCCGGGCCGATCGACTCTGGACCGCGAGCAGGTGATCGACCAGCCCCTCCGGCGAGCCGAGCCACCCGTAGACCTTGCGGTAGAAGTGAGGGCGGAGGGTGCGCAGCACCGGCCGATCGAGGAGGCGTCTCATCTTGTCGACGCGAAAACAGTCGTACCCGCCCAGGAGCTCGTCGGCGCCCTCACCGGTGAGCACCGCGGGAAAGCCGTGGCTGGCCGCCGCGCGCGATAGCAGCGCGAGGGGCAAGGCCAGGGGGAACTGGAGGGGGAGCTCCATGTGCCAGAGCACCTGGGGGTAGTGGTGTGCCGTCTCCGGGCCGCAGACGATGGCGTGGTTGGGGGCGCCGAGCTGGCTCGCGATACACGAGGCGTACTCGCGCTCGTCGTGGGCCGGGTTGCGGAAGCCGATCGAGAAGGTCGTCGGCGCCTCTCCGCGCACCTCCGCGGCGAGCGCCGTGATCGCCGAGGAATCGATCCCCCCGGACAGGTAGGTCGCCACCGGGACGTCGGCCTCCAGATGCGTCGCCACCTTGGCCCGCAGCAGGTCGGCGAAGACCTCCGCGGCCTCCCGGGCGTCGACGCCGCGGTGTTCGCCGCGCGGAACGAAGGGGGCGCGCCAGAACCGACGCGGCGTGTCGGGCGGGTGTCCGACCCGCGCGCGCATCAGGTGGGCGGGCCGGAGCTCGTAGATCCCCGCGAACATCGTGCGGGGAGGACACGGGTACGAGAGCGAGAACAGGTCGTCGACCGCATCGCGGTCGATCCTCGTCTCGACCAGACCCGACGCGAGGATGGCCTTGATCTCGGATCCGAAGACCAGGAAGTCCCGGGTCCGCGCCCAGTACAGGGGCTTGATGCCCAGACGATCGCGGGCGAGGAGCAAAGCCCGCTCGCGCGCATCCCAGAGCGCCAACGCGAACATCCCGTGGAGCCCTTCGACAAAGGCGCTGCCACTCTCCTCGTAGAGATGGGGGAGCAGCGCGCTGTCGCCCCGCCCCGCGATGTCGTGTCCCTCGTCGGCCAGGCGTTGACGCACGACGCCGTGGTCGTAGAGCTCGCCGTTGAAGACTGCCTGCAGCGAGCCCTTGCGCGCCTCGACCGGTTGGTGGCCACCCTCCGCGTCGAGGATGGCGAGCCGCACGGCGCCGAGCTGGACGTCGTCGGTGAGGAACTCGCCGCGGCCGTCGGGGCCGCGGTGCTCGATGGTCGCCAGCATTCTGCGGATCACCTGCGGCTCCGGAAGCCGACGTGTCCCCAAACGCAAGATGCCCGCGAATCCGCACACGATTGAAACCCTCACCCGACCGACCCCAAGCCAATCGACCGTCCGCGCGGAGGGTTGAAGCGCGGACTCTGGGCTCGGGGTGAATTGTCCGTGTGTTGCGTCGGGGTTGCGGACGGGTTGCGCACGAGAGACACGCGAGGTGCGCGCGCCCACAAGTCCGCCGACCGATCGCCCGAAAAGCGCTGCGACCCGTCGAATCCACGTCCGGCGGAAGCGTCTGCTTTGCACGAGCCACCGCATGCACGCCACCCCCCGAACCGCCCGCACTCTCGCCGCCCGCCCGCTCCTCGGCGTGGTGGTGCTGCTCCTGTGTGGCGCCGTCTCCGCAGAGCCGGCCCTCGACGGGCGCGAGCTGATGGTGCGTGTCGACGAACGGCCACGGGGCGACGACCAGCTCCTTGTCGCGACGTGGACCCTGATCCACGAATCCGGGCGCGAGCGGGTGCGCCGCACCCGGAGCTACTGGATCGACCTGCGGGACGCGGGCGGCCCGCTCCGCAGCAAACGCCTGATCGTCTTCGACACCCCCAAGCAGCTCGAAGACACGGCCTTTCTGGTGTGGAGCGACGGGCGTTTCGATACCGACGACCAGCGCTGGGTGTATCTGCCGGCCCTCCGCAAGACCCGGCGGGTCGGGGGACGCGACCGCGGGAAGTCCTTCGCCGGCACCGATTTCTCCTACGAGGATCTGAGCGATCTCCACGTCGACGACGAGCGCCACGATCTCGAGGGCCGCAGCGCCGACGGCGCGTTTTGGAAGATCGTCTCGTCGCCCGTCGACGAGGCCTCGCCCTACACCAAGCGAGTCCGCTGGGTGCACCCGGATCACTACACGACCCACAAGGTCGAGTTCTACGACCGACGCGAGGTGCTCCTCAAGACGCTGGAGCTCGGTTGGCAGGAGGTGGATGGCATCTGGACCTGGCAGCGTCTCGAGATGCGCAATCACCGGAATGGCCACGCGACGATCGTCGAGGTCGATGCCGCGCGTCACGACCTCGGGTTCGGAGAGACCGTGTTCAGCCAGCACGAGCTGCGCTCGGGCCCGCCCCAGCATCGGATCGCCGCGGGGCTCGTCGTCGACCACGAGGATACGCGGGGGCGTCTTGCTCACCGGGCGGCATCCGCCGGCAGGTCGTCGACCGGGGCCGGGGCGGCGATCCGATGCTGGGGCGGGCCCGAGCGCAGCTCGTGCTGGCTGAACACGGTCTCTCCGAACCCGAGG
>JANQRO010000155.1 GCA_028284525.1 Myxococcota bacterium
GCTCGCGGCGATCATGTTCAGCGACATCGTGGGCTACACGGCGCTGATGGCCCGGAGCGAGGCACGGGCGCTCGCGGCCCGCGAACGACACCGGAGCCTGCTCGGCGATCGCGCCCGTGTCTACGGGGGCGAGGTCGTCGACGAGAACGGCGACGAGCTGGTGCTGTCGTTCTCGAGTGCGGTCGACGCCGTGCATTGCGCCCTCGCGGTCCAGGCCGAGGGGCTCGGCGACGGCGCCGAGCTGCGGATCGGGATCCACGTCGGCGACGTCCTCTTCGAAGGGGGACGGGTCTACGGCGATGGCGTGAACCTGGCGGCCCGGGTGCGGCCCTTCGCGTCGCCCGGCGGCGTCTGTGTCTCCGACGAGGTCGAGCACGCCCTGCGCAACCAGACCCACCTCGCGCTCGGCTCGCTCGGGACGCCACACCTCAAGAACGTCGCGCGACCCGTCGAGCTCTTCGCCGTCACCGGAGAGGCGCTGCCGCCGGCGCCCCGTCGGCTCCCCGTGCGACGTCGCGCGTTCGCCGGGCTGGGGGTCGTCGTCGCGGTCGGCGCCGCGGCGTTCTTCCTCATCCGCGGGGGCCCGGGGTCCGCGCCCGACGCGATTCCGGGCTTCAGCGCTCCGGCCATCGCGGTGCTCCCCTTCGACGACCTGAGCGACGCCGCCGCTCCCGGGCTCTTCGCCGCCGGACTCGTCGAAGACCTGACGACGCGGCTCGCGCGGTGGGGGCGCTTCCCGGTGATCGCGCGCAACTCGGCCTTCGAGATCGCCGGGCGCAACCCCGACATGCCCCTCGACATCGCCGCCGTGGGCCAAGAGCTCGGCGCCCGCTACGTCGTCGAGGGGAGCGTGCGTCGGGTCGGCGACCAGGTGCGGATCACCGTGCAGCTGATCGACACGGACACCGGTCACCATGTCTGGGCCGAGCGCTACGACCAGCCCTACACGTCGCTCCTCGCGCTCCAGGAGGAGATGAGCCGCTCGATCGCCGGCGCCCTGGTGACGAGCCTCGACGAGTTCGAGGCGCGGCAGGCGCTGCATCAGGACCCGGAGAGTCTCGACGCCTGGAGCAATACCCAGCGTGGCTGGTGGCACTACTACCGCGAGACCCCCGAGGACAACGCCCTGGCGCGGCGCTTCTTCGAGCGCGCGATCGAGCAGGAGCCCATGTGGGCACCGCCCCACGCGGGACTCGCCCTCACCCACTACAAAGACCGCGCGCACCTGTGGTCGACGTCGCCGGGGCGTTCGCTCGACCGGTTGATCGCCTCCGCCGAGCGCGCGGTCGCGCTGGGGAGCGGCGAGCCCGCCGCGCACCACGCCCTGGGCCACGCCTACGCGATGTCGGGAAAGACGAGCCGTATGATCGGCGCCTTCGCCCGCGGCGTCGAGCTCAATCCCAGCGACGCCATGGCCAACAACTGTCTCGGTGCCCACCTGGGCCACGTGGGCGAACTCGACCGCGCGGTGGAGCACCTGACCCGCGCCCTGGCGCTCAGCCCCCGCGACCCGCGCTCGGCGACCTTTCTGTTCAACCTGGCGTCGGCGCATTTCGCGGCGGGTCGCTACGACGACGCACTGCGCTGGGCGGAGGCGAGCCTGGCGCGCCAGCCCAACGCCAACGCCACCCAGGTCGCGGTCGCGAGCCTCGCCCACCTCGGCCGTCTCGACGAAGCCCGCGAGTCCCTCGACGAGCTCCTGCGGCTGCGCCCCGACCTCTCCCCCGCGGCGATCGAGTACTTCTACGCCGTCGCCGAACCGGACCTCGCCACCCGGCTCGTCGAGGGCCTCGAGCTCGCCGGGTGGGATCCTCCCGAGGCCACGGGCCGCGTCTTTCCCCAGATGTAGGCGCCGCGACCACCCCGGGACGGCACCGAGGTATCTTCCCGCGCATCGCAGGAGGATGATCATGCGTCTGCCGATCGCTTTCAGTCTCGTCTTGCTCCTCGCCGGGTCCGCGGTGCGCGCGGCCGACGTCGACGACGTGAACGCAGCATCCGATCGCTACAGCGCCGCGCTCAACGAAGGCAGCGTCGAAGCGGCCATGCTCTTCGTCGCCGACGAGGTGTTGACCCAGTACGAACCGGTGCCGCTCCCCAACGTCGGCAAGACCGCGCTCAAGCAGTTCATGACCAGCATCTTCGGCTTCACGGAGAGCTGGGCGGTGGTCGCGACCGGCCCGCGCACGACCAGGGTCACCGGGAACACCGCCGTCCTCGTGCAGAACATCGCCTACGTGTGGAAGCCGGTCGACGGCGGCCAGGAGTCGATGTTCTTGAACTCGATGCAGACCTGGACCAAGGTCGACGGCGAGTGGCTGCTCACGGGCATGATGACCAACGCCCTGCCCCACGGCACCCAGCCCTGAGCGGGCGCGCCCGCGGCCAGGCGAGCTCGACCGGGCCGCCAAGAGCGCCGGGGAGACGCGGGCCCCCACTTCGCGGCTGCGCCCGTGTCGACCGGGGCGCCTCCCGGACCCCGGCGACGCGGGTGGAGCCCGATCTCGGTCCGCAATACACTCGTGTATGGTAGAGAGGCCGGGGGGACAGGGTGGTGTCGGGAGAATCCGCCCCTACCCTGCACCTCGCCGCGCGTCTCGAGGAAGCGAAAGGAAGCCCATGCGACGCACCCTGTTGACCACCGTCGCCCTCGCCGCGGCCCTCGCGGCGGCCCCGCCGTCGAGCCACGCGGGAGGGCTCTATCTCTCGGAGTTCGGCACCGGCGACATGGGCGCGGCGGGCTCGGGCATTCTCGCGGGCGGCGCCGGCGACGGCAGTAGCGCCGTCGCAAACCCGGCGACGATGACCTTGGTCGACGCCCACCAGCTCCAGCTCGGGCTGGCCCCGGGGCTCAGCCTCGTCGAATTCGACACGGCACCGGACACGCCGGTGGCGGGCGGCGACGGCAACGACCAGGGCGGCCTCGTCCCGCTCTTGAGCACCTCCTACGTCCACCGTCTCAGCGACCGCTTTCGTCTCGGCTTCGGCGTCGTCTCGATCTCGGGCGCCGCCCTCGACCCGGACAACAGCTGGGCGGGACGCAACCAGATCACCGAGATCCAGCTCTTCTCCCTCACGGCCTCGCCCCAGGTGGCCGTGCGGCTCACGGACTGGCTCTCGATTGGCGCCGGGCCCATGATCACCTACGCCACCCTCGACTGGAAACTCCGGGTTCCGCTGCCCGGTCCCGGGAACAACGAAGGGCCCTTCGAGTTCGACGGGATCGACGACGTCGATGTGGCGGCCCACGTGGGCGTGTTGCTCCGGCCCTTCGACAACCTGCGGATCGGGTTTCTCTACCAGTCCGAGACCGAGCTCGACCTCTCTGGCGACATCGACGTCCCGATCGGCGCGAACCCCGTCGACGTGAAGCTCGAGCTCCCTCTGGCCGAGGCCTTCCGCGTCGACGCGGTGTGGCACGTCACCCCGCAGGTCGCGCTCTCGATGGGCGGTGCGCACGAGAACTGGTCCGCCTTGAAGACGACCGAGATCGACCTCGGCGCGGCGCAGAGCTCGGTGCGTCTGGGCTTTCGGGACACGTGGAAGCTGCGCGGTGGCGTCCACGTGGAGCTCAACGACCGGTGGATGGTGCAGACCGGTGTGAGCTACGACTCCTCCGCGCTCCGCAAGCGCGACCGCACGCCCGCGCTTCCCATCGACGAGCAGTGGCGCATCGGTGTGGGGGCCGTCTACAAGTGGAGAGAGGACAAGACCGTCACGTTCTCGTTCCAGTACACCGACCTCGGCGACGGCGCGATCGACAACGCCGCGCTCAAGGGCGACTACACCAGCAACGAGATCTTCTTCTTCCAGATGGGCATCAAGTTCAAACGCCTGCCCTGGGACGGCCGGCTGGCCTTCTAGGGTCCGGCGCCGTCCGCCGGGGTCGCGGCGACCGGTCGCAACGCCCCGGTGTTGGCGCGCATCTGCGCGAGCCAATCGCCCTCGCCGTCTCCGGGGGCCCACGCGGCGGGTGCCAGCACCCGGCTCTCGACCCCGAGCGCGGCGAGGCGCTGGGCGACCTCGGGGAGGGGTGTGGCCTCCCAGACCATCAGCGCGGCGGACGCGCCGGCCAGGCGTTCGGCGAGCGCGCTCCACTCGGCCTCGTCGGGCACCGCGTCGGGCTCCCAGACCAGGCTCTCCCCGCGCACGCCATAGCGCGCCTGGAAGTAGGCGTAGACCGGGTGGGAGAACAGGACGCGCACGTCGACCAGCGCCGTCGCCGCGGCGGCCCACTCGCGGTCGAGGTCGTCCACGGCGTCGCGCAGCGTCGCGAGATTCGTCTCGAAGCTCTCGGACCGGGCGGGCCGCTGCCTCGTGAAGGCCGCCGCGATCGCGGCGGCTTGGATCCCGGCCAGGTCGAGGTCGAGCCAGGTCGTTCCGGCGAGCGCGCCGTGGTCGTGGGCGCCCTCGGGCCCGTGCTGGTGACGGATCCGGGCCTGGGGAAGCCGTCGGTCGCGCGCGGCGGCGGTGGCGTCGACGACGCGACGCCGATCGAGGCTCACGCGGTCGAGCCAGGCCGGGTCGCCGGCGCCGTGGCGGAGCACGAGGTCCGCCCCCTGGGCGTCGGCCACCTCGCCGGGTCCCGGGCTCCAGTGGGCCGGGTCGACGCCCGGTGGCACCGGGTACACCACGGCGACCGCGTCGCCGCCGATGCGCTCCGCGAAGTAGGCGAGCGGATAGCTCGTGGCGTAGACGCGAAGCGGGGCGTCGGGGACGGGCGGCGCCTCTTGCGGGTCATCGGGCGAGCCACAGCCGACGACGGCGAGCCACAGCGCGACCGCGAGAAGACGAAGCATCACGACAGCAACAGACTCCGTATGACGGGACCGCCCAGGGAGCGGACCGTGAGGGTCAGCGCCGCGGCGAGCACGGCGCTGCACCCCAGCACGAAACCCACCTCGGCCAGCAGCACGACGGCCACGGTCGCCCGCGGCGCGCCGATCTTGACGAGGGTCTCGACCTCGCGCCGTCGCAGCCGCGCCGAGAGCGCGAACACCAGCGCGGCCACCGCGAGGGTGGAGGCGCCGACCAGCAGCAGGGCGCCTACGACGTAGCCCCGGACGGCGAAGACGGTTCCGAGCAGCTCGTCGACCACCGCCGCGGGTCGCAGGAGCTGCACTCCCGCGTCGGGGCCGCTGTAGCGCCCGAGGAGCAGGGTGCGACTGCGATCGTCCGGGGGAAGAGCCACGACGGCCGTCACGGGCCAGCTCTCCGCGTCCCCGTGGAAATGGAAGCTCGCGGCGTTGTCGGGGCTGATCTCGTTGTATTCGACCACCGCAGCCCCGGCGACGATCCGCTCCCCCGAAGCATCGCGCTCGCGTCGCAACACCGTCCCGGGGGCCCCGGCCTCGCCGAGATCGCGGTGGCCGTGCCCCAGTCCCGCGATCACCCAGGCGGTCTTCACGTCGACGAACACGGCGCGGTCGTCGGGGCTGTGACTCGGCGCGAGGACGCCGACGACACGCATCCGGAGCGGGTACACCCCCGCCAGATCGAAGAGGGTGTCCGGCGAGGAGACCACGTCATCTCCGGGTCCCACGGCCAGCCGCTCCGCGGTCTCGGCTCCGAGCACGCATTCGCCGAGGAGCGCGAATCGGCGCCCGGCCGCCACCTCGAGCCCCCGCCAATCGAAGTAGGCGAGCTCGGTGCCGACGATGGGGTGCGCCCCGGCGCGAAAGCCCACGTGGAGCGGGATGGCATCGGCAAGACCCGTCGCCACCACCCGCTCCACCTCGGAGAACCCCACCGGCGCCGGCGCCCCCCCCTCGAAGTAGAGCGAGCTCAGCGCCAGCTCGAGGGGGCTCCCGGGCGCCCCGAGGAGGAGCGGGGTCGCCTCGGCCCGCGCCCGCAGCGCCCGCGCGCTCTCGCCGACCAGCGTGTTCAGCCCGGCCGGGAGAAACGCGATCAGCGCGATCGCGACCACCAGGATCGCCACCTTGATCCGGTGGAACGCGAGATAGCGCCACGCCAGATAGAGCGCGCCGCTCACGCCGCGGGGCCCACCGCGAGGATCTCCTCGAGGTCCACCACCCGCGCGAAGCGCCGCAGCAGCTCGCGGTCGTGGGTCACCATCAACACCGTCGTCCCGACCTCGCCCGCCAGCTCGAGGAGCGCGTCGAGCACGCGCTCCTTGTTCGCCGAGTCGAGGTTTCCAGTGGGCTCGTCGGCGAGAAGGAGCGGCGGCCGCGTGACCAGGGCGCGACACACCGCCACCCGTTGGCGCTCGCCCTGGGAGAGCTGGGCGGGCCGGCGTCCCAGCTTGTCGTCGAGGCCGAGCCGCGTCGCGAGGGTGTGTGCGCGTTCCCTCACCGCCGCGTCGATGCGCCGCGACGCCAGGCGATAGGACAGGAGGAGGTTGTCCGCGACGCTCAGGTACTCGAGGAGCTCGAACTCCTGGAACACCAGCCCGATCTGTCGCACCCGGAAGGCGCGGCGCGCCGCGTCGTCGAGGGCGCCGAGCTCCTCGCCGGCGACCCGCACCTGGCCCGCGTCGGGGGTGAGGATCCCCGCGACGAGGTGGAGCAGTGTGGTCTTGCCCGAGCCGCTCGGCCCGACCAGGGCGACGCTCTCGCCGGTGTCGACGCGGAGCGCGTCGACGCGCAACGCGAACCCCGCGCGCCCGTAGCCAAAACGCAGCCCCGCGACGTCCAACATGGGGCGGGTATCCTACCGGATCCCGCCCCCGGACCCTTCGGAGTCGCGCCGCTGCTCGCCCTTCGCCTCGCCCTGTGTCTCCCCCTGCTCTGCGGCGCGGTGACGGCGCGCGCCGACGCCTTCGTGCGCACCCAGGCGATGCTCGCCACGACGATCGCCGAGATCTTCGTCGAGCCCGAGCGGGTGCGGGTCGAGCTCGAGATCGGTGCCGGAGACCTCGCGACCTTCGCGGGGGTCCTGCCCGACGCGCTCCACGCGCGTCTCGGCCTGGACGACACCCCCCTCGCCGAGCGCGCTGCGGGCTTCTTTGCCGAGACCCTGGTGCTCCGCACCGGGGACGGCGTCCTGTTGCGCGGGGGCATCGAAGCCATCGAAGGACGCGAGCGGCTCCGTCGCGACGACATCTCGGGCGAGGTCCGGCCCCGTCGCGACGACGAGGCGGAGGAGCAGGTGCTCTTCGTGGCCCTCAGCTACCCCCTCGCCACGCGTCCGGCCGAACTGAGCATCGAGAGCCGACTCGGCGCCTCGGTGGGCTTCGTCGCCTACCACGGCGGCGTCGCGGTGAACGATTTCCGCTATCTCACCGGCCGCCAGCGTCTCCAGCTCGACTGGGACGACCCCTGGTACACCCGCTTCGAGAGCCGCTCCCTGCGGCGCCAGTACGACGCCCCCATGAGCGGCTTCCTCTACGTCGAGCCCTACGAGGTGCGCAAGGAGATCGTCACCCGGCCCCTCGAGCTCCAGCGTTGGGTCGACCTGGGCCTCGAGGGAGTGGCGGTGATCCCCCCGGACGCCCAGGAAGAGCTCCTGCGCCGGGCGGCCGCGTTCCTCCGCGAGCACCACCAGGTGGAGATCGACGGCCGCGCCGTTCCCGGCGAGCTCGCGCGGATCCACTTCCTCGAGCGCACCCTGCGCACCAGCCGGGTCATCGACCCCCCCGAGCCCCTCGACGTCCACGCGGCGGTGCTCGGCGCGATCTTCGTCTACCCGACCGAGGGTCTCCCCGAGCGCGTCACCCTCGACTGGGACCTCTGGCCCGAGCGGGCCGAGCGCATCCCCGCCGCCACCGTCGATCAGGCCGGCTCGCTCCCGATCTACCTCGAGCGCGATTGGCGTGTCCTCGAGTGGCAGAACTTCCTCCAGCGGCCGGTGCTCCCGACCCTGCGAGCCATCGAGCGCCCCGCCTCCGCGGTCGAGCGCGTCGCCGGGGGCGCGGCCTGGCTCCTGCTGCTCGCCGCGGCTGGACTCGCCGCGCTCGGGGCGGTGCGCCGGCGGCGCGGCGTGCTCTGGTGGGGCGTCGGATGCGGCCTCGTGGCCACCCTCGGGCTTGTGTTCGGGAGCCCCTCGCGGCTCTCCTCCGAGCGCAGCGCCGCCGTCGTCGAGGGCCTGCTCCACAACGTCTACCGCGCCTTCGACTACCGCGACGACGAACGCATCTACGACACCCTTGCGGAGAGCGTCGCCGGCGACCTCCTCGAGCAGATCTTCCTCGAGACCCGTCGCGGTCTCGAGCTGCAAAGCCAGGGCGGGGCACGCGCCAAGGTCCAGGACGTGACCCTCGTCTCCCTCGACGCCACCCCCGCCGCCGACGGCGCCTTCACGGCCCGGACCGCGTGGCGCGTGCGGGGCTCCGTCGGCCACTGGGGCCACGTCCACCAACGCGAGAACGCCTACCGCGCCGCCCTCCGCGTCGCCCCGATCGACGGCCGCTGGCGTCTCACCGAGGTGGAGATTCTCGAGGAAGAGCGGGTCGACCCCGGGGCACCGTGAGGCCCGACCGCGCGGCTCTCCCCCCCCCGGCGCGCAGTCGGAGCTCGTACTCTCGGAACATCGATCACCCACGGACCCCATCTCCGATTCGGTGCGTGAGTCGGTGCGTCGGCTGTCCGAAACAGCCGGAGAGACTCGGAACGGAACGCCCTGTGGTGGAAGCCACGGATTCCAGGTAGGTTCGAGACCAGGCGGCAACTGTCGCCAACACTGGCCCCTGCCTCCGGAGCAAGAGGTCCCAGGTTCGAATCCTGGCTGGGCGCCAGCAACTCCGTCCACCGATGCGCCCGATGGTGGGATCCGAGGAGCGGTCGAATGCGCGCAGCGGTGGTTCTCGCTCTCGCTCTGTCCTGGCTCGGTAGCGGATCGGTGCTCGCCGACGACGGTGACGCGCTCTACCAAGCCGTATGCGCGAGCTGCCACGGCGCAACCGGCCGCGGCGACACGCCCGCGGGCAGGGCGATGAACCTGCGTCCGCTCGAGGCGATGAGCGGCGAGGCCCTGACGGGCTACATCCGCGGCAACGCTCGACACAAGGCGCTCTCGGACAAGCTCAGCGACGAGGAGCTCCGAGCGATCGCCAAAGCGATCCCGACCGGGGACTGAGCCCCCCTCGCCCGCGACGAACAGGCTCCCTTGCTTCCGGAAGGGCGGTCCCGAGTCGACCGCGCCCCGGGGCTTCCCTTCCCGTTCCGCGTCCACAAAACGCCGCCGCCTCCCCCGTTGATCTTCTGGCTCTCCTCCGACGACGCCTCGTTGGTCGACCGGACCCGGAACCTGCTGTCGAAGAAGGCGGCCGACCTGCAGCGATGGAAAGAAGCCGAAAACTCGCAGACGATCCCGCTCTTCGAGTTCTACGACCTCGGGTCGATGTCGCCGTCGACCGACGAGCTGGGGTTCGGGGCCTGAGAGTGCATGAGCACGGCTCCTTGGTTCTTTTCCCAACTGGCGGCATACTTCGTTGCAGCCCGATCCGGACGCCAGGACACCACGGTTTACAGGAGTGGAATCATGCCGAAGATCGCTGCGATTGTGTGCAACGGAGACGACAACGCCTATCGGTTCGCCATTCCTGAGCAGCTGATCGGAAGCGGCTTCGAAGTCGACCTGATGTTCACCCGCGCTCCGGCTCTACCCGTCACTCCCCTCGATCACATCACGATGGAGCTGAGTTCCATCGAAGCCGCGATGGACGCCCAGAACAGGGGGTACGACGCGATATTTGTGAACACGATCGGAGACTACGCGCTGCCGGCCCAGCGTTCCGGAGTCGATATCCCTGTGGTGGGCGCCGGACAATCGGCGATGCTCGTCGCCGCCAGTCTCGGTCGTCGGTTTTCGATCGTGTCCATCTGGCCCCCGAAGATGCGGTTCATCTATGAAAATCTTCTGAGGGACTACGGCCTTTCGGACCTGTGTTCGTCAATTCGACACGTCACGGATGATTCCGAGCTAGCGACCCTGGCGAATGAAGAGAACTTCGTCACCGACATGGGTGGACAGAAGCTGGAGAGCATCAAGCGTATCGTTGGCGAATGCCGCGGGGCCGTCGCCGAGGATGGCGCTGAGGTGATTATTCTTGGCTGTACGTGTATGTCGCCGACTCACGCACAGGTCCAGGCTGCCTTGGACGTTCCCGTCGTCAACGGAGTGACTGCCGGTTACAAATTCACGGAGTTGATCTTGTCGCTGGGCCTGTTTTCGAGTCGGGAGGCCTACCCTCAGGTAGAGGGGGAGCGATACAGCGTGTTTCGGAGCATGGTAGACGTGATGAGTGGCTCCGACAGCAAAGAGAGCGGCACCGGGTTCCACCCCACCGGGCTAGCGGATTAGTCGCAAACTACCCCGCCATCCTCGCCAAAGGAGGCCGCGGCCCGCCCGGTGGTCTTGCGCTCTAGCAACGCCGCCGCGACGGCCTCGATCTCCTTCCACCGGTGGGCGACGGCGTCGCCCGTGGCTCGGCGCGGGTAATAGGCTCGCAAGCCTAACGAAGCTCGGTCACGTCGCCCTTCTCGTTGACGATGCCTGCAGTTTTGGCGACGAGCTACTTGCGCCGAGCTTCCGCTTGGCGAAGCACGTCTTCGAAAAACGACGGAAATGTTTCCTTCGTGGGGCTGGTCTCCATCGCGGGAAGCGTGGGGTCGATGTGCTCCCATGGGTACTGGTTCCGCGTCCAAAGGTTCGCCAGGGGCTCCAGGCCGCTCGCGTCGTCTAGACTGGAAGCGCGCACGCCACGCATCTCGGGGAACGCACCGCTGCGCATCCCGAGCGGAGAGCCGCAGGCCGGGCAGAAATAGTGGAAGACCGTGTTGCCGCTGGCCGCTTCCACCGCGTATTCCTTCGGTTCCGTGGTGAACGTAATCGCGGTCGAATCGAACCAGACGTTCGTCGCGAAGGGGCTCCCCGTCGCGCGTTGGCAATCTCGGCATCGGCACTGAAACGTGGCGAACGGTGGTGCGGAGCACGAGTAGCGGATGGCCCCACACGCGCAGCCGCCTTCGACCTGTTGTAGATCACTCAACAGAAACCCTCCTCGCGAAATAGTGTGCAATGGTCGCCGTCGATTACCGTGATACCACCGTAACTTCCCGATCAAGAACCAGGGCGTCTGGGAGCGGAATACGGCCGCGATCTTCCCTCGCTGGTCACCGTTTGTTGTTCGTCGGTAGTCCAGATGCTCTCGAAAAGGACGCTGATCGGCTCAAGATCGATGCGTTTCCCAGGCCTCCTCACCCTTGGCGAACGGATAATCCTCCTTCACGGAAAGCGCATCGCGCGTGGACTAGGTCGAGTCGATAAGCCACGGCATCCACTCTGACATCGGAGGCGGCCTCGTGTCGGCCGCCAATAAGTTCCGAACGCGGGCCTGAAACGAAGGCGACCACCCGTGGCCGCACATCGCCCACCATTGTTGCGGACCCGGCATTTGTAGAATCGCGGCGACTGCGTTCTCCCAAGTGGAAGCCGTTTCAACGTCGATTGCGGGGGTGCTGCGGAGCATGTTCGCCTCCTGGCCGACGTTCATAACCCCAGCGAGATACATTCCCGCGACGGTTTGCTCGTCGCCGGAAAGCGAATGGAAATCGCGAAACGCACGCCTTAGAAGTGGACTCACTGTTGGGTCTCGCAGTGGCTCGACGAAGGCGGTGTTCCACTGTTCGACGAGGGAGCGGTGGGTCTGAGCCTGCTCGCTGAGGTTCCCGATCCGAACCTGGACGGCGAGATACACCAGCGTCACCAGCACCGCGGCGCCACCAATGAACTCCCCAAGGTTGGCGAGTTGGGTGAGGTCCATGGTCAGCCCCCTCCGTAGATGTTCTCTCGGGCGATCAACTCTTTCTCGACGAATTCGCGCAGCCCGCGGTTGAAGGCGTGGTCCGAGCCCCGCCACCACGCGGCAGCGCCAGGGTGCGAGAGAATCCTCTTGAGCGCCTCGCGGAGGCCTTCCCAGGAATCCCGATCGAGCACCCCCTGTTCCGTCTGGTACACCACGTTCTCGATCCGTCGCCAAAACGCGACCATCCCGAGGCTAAAGCGGCGGCGCTCATCGAGGCTCAGCGAATCGAAGTCGTCGAGCCCGCCGAACCAGATCCGGGTCCAATCCGGGTCG
>JANQRO010000166.1 GCA_028284525.1 Myxococcota bacterium
CGCCGAGACGCTGCCCGCGGCGGCGGAGGCCGCGCTCGAGCTCGACGACGACGCCTGTGGGGAGGCGCTCGACTGGCTCGACTGCGTCGCCACCCAGGAGGCCGTGCGCGCGGCTCTCGAGGCGCGCGGGCTCGTCGCCTTCGTCGCCGACGGCGCCGTGCTGCCGCGGCGCAGCGGCGTCGACGACACGCCGCTCCCGGACGCCGTCCCGTTTCGCTGCGAGTCCTCGTTGCGCGTCGAGCTCGACACGCCGCAGGGCGGGACGATCGCTGGATTGGGTGTGCCTCGCGGTGTCACGCTGATCGTGGGCGGCGGCTACCACGGGAAGTCGACCCTGCTGCGCGCCCTCGAGCGCGGCGTCTATCCCCACGTCCCGGGAGACGGGCGGGAGGGGGTCGCGACCGACGCCCGAGCGTTGAAGCTGCGCGCGGAGGACGGACGCCGGGTGGAGGGCGTCGCGATCGACGGTTTCATTCGCGACCTGCCCCTGGGTCGCGACACGGCACACTTCCGCAGCGACGACGCCAGCGGCAGCACCAGCCAGGCCGCGGGGGTGGTCGAGGCCCTCGAAGCCGGGGCATGCGTGCTCTTGATGGACGAGGACACCTGCGCCACGAACTTCATGACGCGGGATGCGCGGATGCAGGCCCTCGTCGCCCCCGAGCGCGAGCCGATCACCCCGCTGGTCGACCGGGTCCGGGAGCTCTACGACGATCACGGCGTGTCCACGGTGCTCGTCGCCGGGAGTTCCGGCGACTTCTTCGACGTCGCCGACACCGTCATCGAGATGCAGAGCTTCGCCGCCCGCGACCGGGGCGCCGACGCATCGCGGATCGCGGCGGGCGGCGCCGCGACGCGCCGGGGCGAAGCCGTGGCTCCCTGGATTGCGCCGACCCCCCGGATCCCCGTCCTGCGCAGCGTCGAGCCGGCCGGGAACGATCGCGGACGGCGCCCCCGGGTCGCCGCCCGCGGCCTCCGCGAGCTTCGCTACGGGCGGAGCGACCTCGACCTCTCGGGTCTCGAGCAGCTGGTGGATCCGAGTCAGACCCGTGCGGTGGGTCGCGCCCTGCAGTGGATCGCCTCCCATGGGCGCCCCGGCGCGAGCGTGGCGGAACATCTCGACGCCCTCGACGACCTGCTCGACCGCGAGGGCCTCGACGCTCTGGGCCCGGCCCCCGCCGGACGACATCCGGGCAACCTGGCGCGTCCCCGACGCCTCGAAATCGCGGGGGCGTTGAACCGGTTGCGGACCCTACGGGTCGACCCCCCTCCTGGGGACCCGCAACAGACTCGGAATGCGGGGCAGAATGCCCCCGAAGCGAAGGGCGAGAACTAAGGAGGGGGGCAGGAGCTTCCGATCAGAAGGGGTCGTAGCGGGGGCTCGTCCCGCGGGGGCCCAGTGGCGACCACCTGGATCGGACAAACGATCGGCAACTGGCGGATCGACGCCAAGATCGGCGAGGGCGGCTGCGGCCAGGTCTTTCGCGGCGTCGACGTGATGCTCGACCGCCCGGTGGCGCTCAAGGTGCTGCACCCGCGTCTGGCCTCGCGCACCGACATCGCCGAGCGCTTCCGGGTCGAGGCCCACGCGATGGCTCGTCTCGCCCACCCCAATGTCGCCACGGTCTACAGCTTTCACCGCGAGGACGAAGCGTGTGTCCTCGTGATGGAGTTCGTCGAGGGAGACACCTTCGAAGCGCTCCTCAAACGCGAAGGCCCGATGCCCCCGGCCCGCGCGCTGCCCTTGATCCGACAGGCCCTCGACGGTGTGCACCACGCCCACCGCGAGGGCATCGTCCACCGCGACCTCAAAGCCACCAACCTCATGCTCAACGGGGCGGGGGTCGTGAAGGTGATGGACTTCGGGATCGCCCAGGTGCTCGGCCAGGGGAGCCAGGGCGACTCGCGACCGGTGGGCACGCCGGAGTACATGTCGCCGGAGCAGGTCCGGGGCGAGCCCCTCGACGGTCGCGCGGACGTCTACGCCCTGGGCGTGTTGCTCTTCAAGCTGCTCACGGGACGCCTGCCGATTCGCGGGGACACCCCGAACGACGTGCTCCGGGCGCAGCTCGAAGACCCGCCGCGTCCGATTCGCGCGCTCGCTCCTGCGCTCCCCGAGGCGGTCGCGCTCGTGGTGGAGCGCGCGATGGCCAAGCGCTCCCAGGAGCGCTTCGCCGACGCCGCGGCGTTTCGCGCGGCGCTCGAACACCTCGAGCACGACTTCGACGCCACACCCGGGTCGGGGGAACCCGCGGCCCCCGAGCGCACCCACGACGGGGACACGGTCTCCGACGCGGACTCGGAGATCGCGCCGACCCAGGTCATGTGGGAACCCACCCCGACGCGCGCGAGCCGACGGCGTCTCGTCTGGGCCGCGGGCTGCAGCGCCGCCGCCCTGCTGCTGGGACTCGTCTGGATGACACAGCGCGCACCGGGGAGCGGCGACACGCGCTCGCCGCGGGCCCAGGCGTCGGCCTCGGCGCCCTCCCCCCACCGACTCCCGCCGCTCCCACAGCCGCCGCCGGTGGGTTTCGTCGAGTGGCCGGCCGACCTGCTGAGCGCCGGTCCGCCCGCCATCCTCGGTCCCGGAGACTTCGCCGCGATTCCCCGCGCGCCCTCGCTCCCCGACCCGATCAGCGAGCCCGTCGCCCCGCCCGTCGAGCAGGCCTCGGTGGATCCACCGAGCGTCGCACCCGCGAAAAAAGCGCGAGCGCCCCGCGTCGCAAAACCTCAGAATCGCAGCGTGCGGAACCTTCCGGCAAGCGCGGCGACGACGCCGCCCGCGGCGCCGGAGCCTGTGCCCGAGAGGGAGAGCGGTTGGGTCATACGTCGGTAGCTCGGGCCACCCTCGTCCTGTTGCTCCTCGTCTCGCTCGCGTGCTCGTCGCCGGTCGCCGGCAAGGTCCGGCGATCGATCCGCGACCCCGGTCAATACAACGCCGCGCTCCCCGAAGCGGTGTGGAAGAAGTACGGCTGCGCCCGGCGCAAGCTTCCCTACCTGCGCATCGAGTCCTTCGAGCTCTCCCCCGAACGGGTGAAACCCGGGGAGGAGTTCAACCACCGCTGGGTGTACTCGCTGTGCCCGGTCACCCCCACGTCGATCGTGAGCGGCAAGCTCGACACGCGCATCTTCTTCAAGGGACAGCCGATCGTGGCGGACACCAACGAGGGCTTCGAGTTGAAGCCGGGGCGCTGGGTGATCGACACCTTTGTCGAAGTGCCGCCCCAGGCGGAGCCCGGGGTCTACTCGATCGAAATCCGCTTCTTCAGCCCGGAAGGCACCAAGTTCGCACAGCGCCGTACCTTCGGGGTGAAGTAGCCCCGAGCCCGCGCGAGTGGTGCGGGTGGCTCAGCCGCCGGCGCGGAGCCGCTCGAGCTCTTCGTCGATCAGCTTCGCGAAATCGTCGGGGCTCCCGCCGCCGGTGACCGGAATGCCGTTCACGAAGAACGTCGGCGTGCCGTTGACCCCGGCCTCGCGGCCGGCGTCCAGATCCCCGTCGACGCGGCTCTTGCCGCTGCGCTCGGCCACGCAGACATCGAATACCGCGACGTCGAGTCCGACGCTCTCGGCGTGAGCGCGCAGCTTCTCGTCGCTCAGATCGGTGTCCGCGTCGGCGAACACGAGCTCGTGAAACTCCCAGAAGCGCTCCTGGTCCTCCGCGCAGATCGCGGCCTCGGCGGCCGCCCGGGCCCGCGGGTGGATGTGCTCGAGGGGAAAGTGTCGGAACTCGAAGCGCACGTGCTCCGGGTAGCGATCGCGCACCTGGGCCACCACCGCCTCGGCCTGCTTGCAGAAGGGGCACTCGTAGTCGCTGAACTCGACGATCGTCACGGGCGCGTCCTCGGCGCCGACGCTCGGGCCCGAGCCCGCCACCTCGACCCGCGCGCGCTCGAGCACGAACTCCACCTTGGCCGCGTCGCGTAGCGACGCCAGGTAGCGCCCGGCGTTGGCCTGGGCCTCTTGCCGTTCGAGGTGCTGGCGGATCAAGGGACCGACCTCCTCGAAGGGCTTGCCCTGGAACTGCTCCTTGTTGGCCTCGTAGAGCGCGAGCAGCTGGCTGTCGTGGATCTCGATCCCGCGGCCGCTCTCCCGGGCCAGCAGCTCTTCGGGCGCGATGCCCTGGGCCTCGGCCTCGGCCTCGAGGACCCGGTCGCTCGCCATGCGTTGGAACTCGCGCTGGCGCAGCACGTAGAAGTCGGACTCCTTCTCACCGCGCGCCGCGCGTCGGAAGAGCTCGTCCTTGATGTAGGTGTCGAGCTCGTCGACGCTGATGTCGCGATCGCCGATGCGCCCCGCGATGCGGGTGTCGACCTCGCCGGAGGAGGAGCCCGACGGGGGCTGGCAGGCCCCGAGCAGGAACGCGCAGCCGACGGCCGCGATCCAAGAGATGCGCTGCGGGAAATCCATGGGTACCTCGCTGCAAACCATTGGGAACCGCGGGCGCGTGGAGCGCCCCGATGCCGGTCCGCTGACGCTTATCGGGCGCTCCGGCCGCGAACCTAACGCAAAGCCGGCCGCCCGCTGGGCGGGGTCGCCTCACCGGCGCGGCGCGCCCGGTTGGCCTCGCGGTGGGCGGCGCGGGAGGGCTCGGGGAGCCGGTAGCGGCGCGCGGCGTGCAACACCTCGGAGCGCGCGCTCCGCAGGTCGATCCGGTGCCCGACCGAGACGAAGACGGGACGCACCCCGACGCGGGTGCGAAGCACCTCGCCGATCGTCTCGTCGCCGTCCCGCAGCGCCGTGTGCGCGCCCCGCCGGTCGGCGGGCTCGCGAAACTCCCCCACGAGGGGCGATTTGGCGCAGCCCAGGGTCGGGAGATCGAGGAGCACGCCCAGGTGGCATGCGAGGCCGAAGCGCCGGGGATGGGCCCAGCCGTGGCCGTCGGCGATCACCAGGTCCGGGGCGTCTCGGAGCTTGTCGAAGGCGCGGAGCAGACAGGGGAGCTCGCGGAAGGAGAGGTAGCCGGGCACGTAGGGAAAGCGGGCCTCCGCCGTCGTCGCCACCCGCTCGAGGACCTCCCCGCTCTCGGCGTCGAGGACCACGACGGCACCAAAGAGCCGCGTCGCCCGCCGGGTGTGCGAAATGTCCGCCCCTGCGACCCGCCGGACCCGAGCGCCCAGTGGCTCGACGCGCACCCGTCCGCGAAGCGTTTCCTGGAGTGTCCGAGCGCGCTCGATCGAGACGTCGAAGCGATGGCGTCGCGGCGGCCGGGTCGCGCGGGGCACCGGAGCTACTCGATGCGCTCGCCCATCGCGATGTCGAGGAGTCGCTGCTGGCGTTTGCGGTGGAGCCGCATCGAACCGCCGGCGGGTGCCGCGGAGGGCTTGCGACCGGCGTAGGTCACGACCCGGTCGCGGCCTTCCTTGCCGAGCAGATACTGGAGACGCCAGCGCACGAAGGTCCAGGCGCCCATGTTGGCGGGCTCTTCCTGGACCCACATCACGGTCTCGGCGCGGGCGTAGCGCTCGAGAAGCCCGGTGATCTTCGCCTTGTCCCAGGGATAGAGCTGCTCGATACGGATGATCGCCACCTCGTCCTGGGCGTCGCGGGGTCCGAAGCGCTCGTCGCGGGCCGCCAGGAGGTCGTAGTAGACCTTGCCCGAGCAGAACAGCAGCCGTTTCACCCGGCCCGGGTCCGCCGCACAGAGCGGGTCGTCGAACACGGTCTGGAAGGTGCCGCTCGCGAACTCCTCGGGCTGCGACACCGCCATCGGCGCGCGCAGCAGGCTCTTGGGCGTGGCGATCACCATCGGCGCCCTGAAGTTGCGCCGCATCTGGCGTCGCAGGACGTGGAAGTACTGCGCCGGCGTGGTGCAGTTGACGACCTGGAGGTTGTCCTCGGCGCAGAGCTCGAGGAAGCGCTCGATGCGCGCGCTCGAGTGTTCGGGTCCCTGCCCCTCGTAGCCGTGGGGGAGGAGCATCACGAGACCGCTGAGGCGTCCCCACTTCACCGCGGCGGAGGCGATGAACTGGTCGATGATCACCTGGGCCCCGTTCACGAAGTCGCCGAACTGGGCCTCCCACATCGTGAGGGTCATCGGGGCAGCCAGCGAGTAGCCGTACTCGAAGCCCAGCACCGCCGCCTCGGAGAGCAGGCTGTCGTAGACCTCGAAGCGCCCCTGGGTGTTGCTCAAGTGACCGAGGGGCGCGTACTCCTCGCCGGAGTTCTGATCGACGAGCACCGCGTGGCGCTGGCTGAAGGTACCGCGCGAGCTGTCCTGACCCGAGAGCCGCACGCCGTAACCCTCGAGGAGCAGCGAGCCGAAGGCCAGCGCCTCGCCCAGCGCCCAGTCGACGGGCTCGCTCTCGGCGATGCACTTGCCGCGCTTGTCGAGGAAGATCTGCAGCTTCTTGTGGGCCTCGAAGCCCGGCGGCAGCGCCGCGATGCGCTCGGCGATCTGTGTCAGCCGCTCGATCGGCACATCGGTCTCCACCCGCTCCCCGGGGTCGGTGCGCGAGAAGCCCGTCCAGGGTCCACCCGGCTCGTAGCCTTCGTCGGGTCCCGGCGGACGCGTCTTGATCACCTGGAGCGCCTGCTGGAGCTGGTGGTGCTGATCCTCTTCGATCGAGCGCGCCTGGTCCTCGCCGAGGGCACCGTCCTCGATCAGTCGCCTGGTGTAGAGCCGGCGCACCGAATCGCGTTTGCGAATCTTCTCGTAGAGCAGCGGCTGGGTGAAGCTCGGTTCGTCGCCCTCGTTGTGACCGTGTCGCCGGTAGCAGAGGAGGTCGATCACGACGTCTTCGCCAAAGCGCTGGCGGTACTCGAAGGCGAGCTTCGCCGCGTGCACCACCGCGTCCGGGTCGTCGCCGTTCACGTGAAAGATCGGCACCTGGATCATCTTGGCGACGTCGGTGCAGTAGAGCGTCGACCGCGCCTCGGCGGGCGTCGTGGTGAAGCCGATCTGGTTGTTGACGACGATGTGGATCGTCCCGCCGGTCGAATACCCCGCGAGGTTCGAGAGATTGAGGGTCTCGGCCACCACGCCCTGACCCGCGAAGGCGGCGTCGCCGTGGAGGAGGAGCGGCACCACGCGGCGACCGCGCTCGTCCTCGGCCTGGATCTGCTTGGCCCGGGCCCGACCTTCCACCACCGGATTCACGGCCTCGAGGTGCGAGGGGTTCCCGGTGAGGGAGAGGTGCACGCGCTCGCCGCCCCGGGTGCGACGGTCGGTGGAGAAGCCCTTGTGGTACTTCACGTCCCCCGAGCCAAAGGGGGATTCGACGTCCTCGATGTCTTCGAACTCCGAGAAGATCGACTCGTAGGACTTTCCGAGGATGTTCGACAGCACGTTGAGCCGGCCCCGGTGGGCCATGCCGATCACGAACTCTCGCACGCCGTAGTTCGGCGCGTCCTCGACCAGACAGTCCATCATCGGGATCAGCGATTCGGCGCCTTCGAGAGAGAAGCGCTTCTGCCCGATGAACTTGGTGTGGAGAAAGCGCTCGAAGAGTTCGGCTGCGGAGAGCTTCTCGAGGATGCGTCCGCGCTCTTCGCCGCTGAGCTCGGTGCGGTTCTCGCACGCCTCGAGACGTTGCTGGATCCACATCTTCCGACCGGGATCCTGGATGTGCATGTACTCGGCGCCGACCGAGCCACAGTAGGTGGTGCGCAGCCGATCGAGAATGTCGCGGAGGGTCTGGAAGGGCCCGCCGGGCAGGTCGCCCGCGAGAAACGAACGGTCGAGGTCTTCGTGGCCCAGGCCGTAGTGGCCGGGGTCGAGTTCCGGGAAGTAGACGGTCCCCCGATCGTCGAGGGGGTCGACGTCGGCAATGCGGTGACCCCGCGAGCGAAACGCGTGGATGAGCCGCAGCACCCGGGCGTGCTTCTCCGCCCCGCTGCGATCGAGGAGGCCCGCGCCGGATCCGTTGCCGCGCTCGAAGAGCGGTGCCCAGGTCGGGTCGACCGAGGTGGGGTCGACCTCGTAGCGCTCGCGGATCTCTTCGGCGACGGCCGCATTGATGCCGAACTCGACGAGCGGGTCTTGCGGGGGTTCGGCCGAGGGCTGGGGGAGGGATTCGTCGGAGTCCGTCTGATCCGTCTGCGCCATTCCGGCGCTCTCCTTCGTGCCTCGGGACCCTGCGTCGCCGCGGTGTCCCGTCGGGTGGGCGTGCAGCCGTTCGACGACCGTTCCGTCCCACGCCTTCACGAGGCCAGTAGCGCACGGACCGGGGGGCGAGTCGATGAACCTACAGCACTCAAATCGGCACTTCCACGACGCAGTTGAGCCGCAAACGACACGAAGCCCGGCTTTGTGTGCCGACACGCTGCGTCGCCGTTGCCGACCCGCTGCCGGGGCCGCGAGCCCACCGGACTTTTCTCGCAACCGATCCGAATCGCGGTGGTTTCAGCCCGTAGACCACGACGCCGAGAGCGAGGACGAGCCGTCCACGGTCCTCGGACGAGCAGCAAGGAGAGACCCCGTGAAGATCTTCCGAACCACCGCCCTGGGCATGATCGCCGGTACCGGCCTGGTCTTCGCCGTGAGCGCCGGCGCCGACCCCGGCGACGCGATCGACGAACACCTGGACCGCCGCGGCGAGCGCATCGAAGAACGTCTCGATCGGCGGGGCGACCGCATCGAGAGACGTCTCGACCACCGCGGTGACCGCGTGGACCGCCGTCTCGACCGCCGCGGTGACCGCATCGACCACCGTCTCGACCGGGCCTCGGAGCGCGCCGAAGAGGCCGGCCACGAGGGGCTCGCCGATCGCCTCGACCGCCGGGGCGACCGCATCGACCGACGGCTGGA
>JANQRO010000175.1 GCA_028284525.1 Myxococcota bacterium
GTGGCGATGGGTCCGACTCTTCGGCGGCAACCTCGTGGTGCTGCTCGGCATCCTCTGGTCGACCAACCTGTGCGCGTCCGCGCTGCTCGACCTGGGCCCGGTCGTCGAGCCCTACGTCGTTCGCGACGACCCGCGGGCGGCGCTCCCCCTCTACGACGACCCCTCGAAGGCCCGGGCGGTCTACCGCGAGATCGCCGCGCTCAGCACCCGCTACGTGCCCTACCTGGCCTGGAGCCGCGAGCCGTTTTCGGGCGAGCAGGTGACCGTCGACGCGTCCGGCGACCGGGTGCACGCACCGGGGGACGCCCGCCCGGTCGCGACCGTGCGCTTCTTCGGCGGCTCCACGATGTGGGGGACCGGGGTCTCGAACGAGGAGACGATTCCGGCGCTCGTCCAGCGTCTGCGTCCCGAGCTCGCCGTGTACAACCACGGCGAGTCGGGCTTCGTGAGCCGCCAGAGTCTCGCCCGCCTCGTCAATCTCGTGAACGAGGACGCCGCGATGGACGTCGTCGTGTTCTACGACGGCTACAACGACGTCCGAAGCTTGTGTCGCTTCGACACCTCGTTGCAGGGGCACAAGCGCGAGGAGCGCATCCGCGAACGCGTCCAGCCGCGCTCCCACGTCCTGCAGAGCCTGACCGGCTCGTCGACCCGAGTGCTCGGCTCGCTGCTGCCGAGTCGCGACCGCGCCGGCCCGCCCTCGCGTTGCCACGCCGAAGCGGAGCGCCCGGCTCAGGTGGTCGCGACCCTCATCGCCAACTGGCGCAACGCCCGGGCGATCGCCGCGCGTCGCGGCGCGCAGTTCATCGCGATCCTCCAGCCCGTCGCCGCGCTCAGCACGAGCGACACCGAGGAGCTCCCCAACGACGCCTCCTTCAAGGGCCGCGCCCACGAGCTCGTCTACCCGACCCTGCGCGACGCCGTGCGCGAGGCGGACGCGCCGTGGATGGTGGATCTGAGCCGCGTCCTGGACCGCCCCGGCGAGCGCTTCTTTCTCGACGCGTCCCACGTGAGCCCGGCGGCCAACGAAATCCTCGCCCGGGAGATCGACGACTTGCTCCCGCCGAGCGTGTCGTTCGATTCCCCTTGACAACGAATCGATTTTCGTCTTATTTTCGCCTATCGAGTCAACCGGCGTTTCATCGGCGTTTTGGTCTGCGCGATGGCGCCGGGGCTTCGAGAAGGGGGAGAGAGGTGACGTCATGGTTGCGGAGTTCGACGTGTCGGACGTCCTGGCGGGCGTCGCGCGTTTGCGACGTCTCTACGGCGCCCGCGCAGTGGCGGAGGCGAAGTATCAACGCAGTCGCTACGCCCCGGAAACCTGGGGCGGACAGTGGTGGGCTGCTCTCGCGCGCGAGCTCGACCGCAACGGATTAAGCGCGGGCCGCGACTCGTCGATCCGGAGACCCAGGAGGTCTCCATGGGCAGACGCGGAGGCGGGCTCGGAAGCGCGATAGCACGCGCGTTCTCGGCGTGGACGCCCGGTCACACGCTCGCCGAGGAGCCCCTGGGACGCGCGGGATGGCTTCGCCTCGAGGTCGAGTCGAGCGAGCCCACGTGGGCCCGGGTCGAGCTCTCGTTCTCCGCGACGGCGACGTTGTCGCGGCCCGGGCACGAGGGCCTGTTTCTGCACCCCTTTGCGCTCACCCTGAGCACCAACGGCGAAACGGTGGGCGCCTGGGACGACACGCTGTCCGCGCACTGGGACCTGCTCATACGACACGTGCGCACCGAGCACGCGGAGCGGCGAGACCATTCGGGGCAGGGCGCCGAACGGCTGGAGGTGGGGGGATCGCTTCCCCTCGTCGACGTCCGGCTGCCCGCCGGGCTTCTCGAGATCCACCTGAAGCTGCCCTGGCACGACCGCGACAAGAGAGAGGGATTCGAGGCGTCGAGCGAGCTCGGCGTCGCATCGCTGCGCGTCTCGAGCCTCGGCGCACTCGGTCGGATGTTCGGCACACGAGCCCTCGAACGTGTGCAGGTCGGCTTCTGATCCCACCGCAATCAAAGGGCTTCACCATCGCCGCGGTTCTCCCGATGAGACGGGCACGGACCACGGGAGATTCGACGAATTTCGCGTCCGGGGACGGCGTCGATCGAAGCGATGGAAACCGAAGCGCTCATCGAAGTGATCTGCGACCGCTATCTCGAGGAACTCCTCGAGGCGCAGCGCACGCAGCACCGCCGAGCCGGCCGCGGCGACGACGGACCCCGCGAGCCGCTGAGCCTCGGCGAGTTCGTTCGCGCCGAAGAACGGCGAATGGCGGAAGGCGACCGCACGATGGTCGAGGCCGATGCCCGCAAGCTCCTCGCCGAGTATCACACCGAGCTCGCCGAGGACGAGTTCGATCAGCTCTGCCGCGAGATCCAGGCGACCCTGATCCGCGGCTTCCGCATCGGCCACTGCTTCTAGGCGTCCCTCGAGGCCGGCGAGGACGAGATCCGGGTGCAACCTGAAGACCCAGTACCTCGGCGCGTGCGACCCGGGCTCCGATCCCGCTGCGTCGAAGACCCTGCATCCACCCCAACACCGGCACGCGACCGCCCGAGACCCGCCCAGCGTCACGCTCGGTCGATGGCCGGCAAGGTCGCTCGCGGCGCCGCCGGTCAGCCGGGTGCTCCGCGGTGTCCACCGGGTGCTCCGCGGCCCCCGTTGCCGCCGGGTCCGCCGGGTGCTCCGCGGCCCCCGTTTCCATTGTCCGATAAGATTCATTATGTCAAATCACAGAAATCGCTGACGTGGGTACGGGTTGCGCGAGGTCGCGCGCGCTGGCGCCGGCTCCTCTCCAGGCCCCCGGTCCACAGCGCGGCGCACCGCGCCGCGACATACTCCCGCGATGACCGAGCCTACCGACACGACGGGCGCCGCGGTGGCGCGCGACCTCTGCGACGCGATCGGCGAGACGCCGCTGATCCGTCTCCGCGGCCCCTCCGACGCCACCGGCTGCGAGATTCTCGGCAAGGCCGAGTTCATGAACCCGGCGGGCTCGGTGAAAGACCGCGCCGCCCTCTTCATGGTGCGCGACGCCTTCGCCCGCGGCGAGCTCAAAGAAGGCGGCCTCATCGTCGAGGCCACCGGGGGCAACACCGGGATCGGGCTCGCCCAGGTGGGGAATGCCCTCGGCGCGCGCTGTCTGATCGTGATCCCCGAGACCCAGAGCCAGGAGAAGAAGGACGCGCTGCGTCTGTGCGGCGCCGAGCTCCGCGAAGTTCCGGCGGTGCCCTACCGCGACCCCGACAACTACGTGCACGTCGCCGCGCGTCTCGCCGAGACGCTGGGCGAGCGCGAGGGCGGCGTCTTCTACGCCAACCAGTGGGACAACCCGTCGAACCGGCGCGCGCACTTCGAGACGACCGGACCGGAGATCTGGCGGCAGACCGGAGGGCGCGTCGACGCCTTCACCTGCGCGATCGGGACCGGCGGGACCCTCTCCGGCGTCGGGCTCTATCTGAAGAGCCGTCGCGCTGACATCCAGATCGCGCTCTCCGACCCCTGCGGCGCGTCCCTCGTCTCGTACTTCGAGACCGGCGAGCTCCGCGGGTCGGGAGGCTCGATCATGGAGGGGATCGGCCAGGGTCGCGTCACCGGCAATGTGGACGGCGCGCCCGTCGATCGCTGCTACGAGATCCCCGACGCCGAGGCGCTGCCGGTGATCTTCGCGCTCCAACGCGAGGAGGGGCTGTGTGTCGGGGGCTCGAGCGGGATCAACGTCGCCGGGGCGATCCGGCTGGCCCGCGACCTCGGCCGCGGCCACACCGTCGTGACCGTGCTCTGCGACGCGGGCACGCGCTACCAGTCGAAGCTCTTCAACCCCGCGTTCCTGCGCTCCAAGGGGCTGCCGACGCCGCCCTGGCTCGACGGAGACACGCCGGAGCCGGGCTAGACCGCGCTACTCGGCGGGCTGCGCCAGAAGCTCCGCCTCGCTCGCGCCCGATCGATAGCGCGCGAGCAGAGCATCGGGGTCGTACTCGACGCCGACGGGGTTCTTCGCAAAGCGCGGACCGTGCATGTACTCGTTGGCCTGGTCGGCGTTCTCGAAGCAGTCCACCTGGAACTCCATTCGATTGCCGTCCGGGTCGCCGAAGTACATCGAGAGAGTCACCCCGTGGTGCACACACCAGTGGGGCTTGATGCCGGCCTCCCGCAGCCGCTCGTAGGTCTCGAGGAGCTCGGTCGCGCTCGCGTAGGTGTAGGCGACGTGGTCGACACCCACCCCCGCGGCCACGCCCCGCGTCTGCTCGGCGACCTCGGTGGCGCCCTCGCCGTCTCGGCGCGGATGGACGACGTCGAGGTTCACGAACGCGAAGCGGTGGTGCTCGTCGTCGTAGGTCATGAACGCGAGCGCCGGGTTCTGGGCCTGGATCTTCGCCCCGAAGACCGTCTGGTACCAACGGATCATCTCGTCGAAGCGCCGCGTCCGGTAGACGACGTGCGCGAACTTGGACGGTGCTGCCATGGTGCCCTCCCAGTGGGAGAGCCTAGTCCGGAACCCCGTGGGCCGCTGGGGCCGGGAGTCGCGTCAGCGCGACGCGAGGGACGACGAGCAGGTCTTGCCCTCGGGCTCGTAGAGCAGCGACTCGTCGGGACCGTAAAGACACGACCCTTCCGCCGAGGGGCCCTGCGGCCGGTAGTAGGGCGGCCAGGCGCGCCAGTAGAATCGGGCGTAGCGCTCGGAGGCGAGCTGGGTCTGGAGGCGGTCGACCTTGCGCTCGAGCGCCGCCTCGTAGTGGGTGCGGCCCGGGTAGTAGCCGTAGTACTGCGGCGAGTAGTAGTAGGTCGGCGTCGGCTCGATGTACGCGTAACGCGAGTAGCCGTAATAGGGCTGATAGCTACGCCCCCAGGTCCAGGTCCAGGGATAGCGCCGGAAGCCGTAGCCATAGCCGTAGGCACCCCGGAACCGGTAGGGCCGGTAGTAGCGATGCGACCGGTGGTTCCGGTAGGAGTAGGCGCGACGCTTGGTGCCGGGTTCCGGCGAGGAGCGCCGGGAGCGGTAGTGGCGATAGTGGGATCCGCCACCGCCGTGGCCCCGGCTGTAGCTCGAGCCACCGCCCCCGCCGTAGCCGATACTGGCTCCGCCACCCCCGCCCTTCTTGCCGGCGGCCTGGGCGGGCGTCGGTGTCCCGGCCAAGGCCAGGCCGAGGAGCGCGGTGAGGGCGAGGAACACGACGGTCGGGGGGCGGATCGTCATGGGCGGAGTGTAGCGAGCGACCCCCAGCGTCCCCAGAATGCCACCCTGCCCCGGCCTGCTCCGGGAACCTCGGCCGGGGAGAGGAGGCCGGTTGGGGCGGCGGGTTGCGGCGACGGCTGCGCTCGTTCTGCGCCGCCCGAAACCGCGCGGCCCGCCGCGGCGTACGACCCGGCGAGCCCCGAGGAGAGCCCCCTGCCGATGAGCGCTACCGGTCCCGCCGAGTTCCGCCCGCGACCGATCGCGCGCCGCGCGATCCTGCTGCTGATCCCGTGGTGGCTGGTGGCCGGGCCCGCCGACGCCGCCCCCGACGCGCAGCCGTGGCCCCGTTGGGAGCGACACCGGGCCGACTCCGAGATCCGCGTCGACCACGGCGTCTGGGACACCCTCCTGACCCGCTACCTGCACGTCGCCGGAGACGGCATCCACCGCTTCGACTACGCCGCGGTGAGCGCCGACGACCGCGCCGCCCTCGCCGGCTACCTCCGGGATCTCGCGGGGCACCCGGTCTCGGAGCTCGCGCGACCCGAGCAGATGGCCTTCTGGATCAACCTCTACAACGCCCAGACGGTGGCCGTGGTCCTCGACCACTACCCCGTCGAGTCGATCCGCCAGATCGACATCTCTCCCGGCTGGTTCTCCGATGGGCCCTGGGGCAAGCCGCTCCTCGCGGTCGAGGGGGTGGCGCTCAGCCTCGACGACATCGAGCACCGCATCCTGCGCCCCGGCTGGCGGGACCCCCGGGTGCACTACGCGCTGAACTGCGCGTCGCTCGGGTGCCCGAACCTCGGCTCGGAGGCGTACCGCGCCGCCGACCTCGAGAGCCAGCTCGACGCCGCTGCCCGCGCCTACGTGAACCACCCCCGCGGCGTCGCCCCCGACGGAGGGGGCTGGCGCGTGTCGCGCATCTACAAGTGGTTCGTCGAGGACTTCGGCGGAAACGAGGCCGGAGTGGTGACGCACCTCCGGCGCTATGCGGCCCCGCCGCTCGCCCGAGCTCTCGAGCGGCGACCGGCGATCGAGAGCTACGCCTACGACTGGGCGCTCAACGACGTGGCGACGGACACCCCCTGAGACCGTCAGCCCGGTAGCACGCGGCGAGGGGGTTCAGCCGCACCCGAGGCCCTTGTGCGAAAAGGAGCGTCTGTGCTACCGGGTGCGGCGCGAAGAGCCCCTCTTCCTCCCCGCTTAGGGCCTGATCTGCGTCCTGTGCCACCGCGTTGCGCCCGCCGGTGGTCGCGCCCGACGGCGGCGCGGTGAGACGCGCGGATCCGAGGAGATCGGGGGCAACGTGGTGAAAGTCCATCGGGGAGTACGAGTGGATAGGAGCCGGCGTCATGGCGGCGCGTAAGAAAGCGACGAGCGCCCGAAGCAAAGCCACGAAGAAGAAGACCGCGGCGAAGAAGAAGACGGCGGCCAAGAAGAAGACCACCAAGGCCGCGGCCGGCAAGAAGAAGACGTCGAAGGCGCCCGCCGCGAAGAAGAAGACCGCGGCCAAAAAGAAGACGACCGCCAAGAAGACGACTGCCCGCAAGAAGACCACTGCGGCCGCCTCGCGCAGCGCGCCGAAGAAGAAAGCGACGGCAAAGAAGGCCAGCGCGGCGTCGTCACGCAAGCCGGCCAAGAAGAAGACCGCAACCCCCAAGCAGGCGCCGGCACCGGTCGCCCCGGAGCCCGCCCCGCCGCCGACGCCGGGACGCGCGGTGATCGCCTTCAGCGGCTCCGACGTGCGCGACAAGCTCGGGGAGAAGTTCACCTGCTTCGCTTGCGGTGCGGCCTTCTACGACCTCGGCCGCGACGAGAAGGTCTGCCCGAAGTGCGGCGCCAACCAGGCCGACAAGCCCAAGGAAGGCTCCCAACCCACACCGTCCACCACGCGGAGCACGCGACGCGCCGCACGGCCGATGGCCCCCCTCCTCGAAGAGGACGACGACGCCGTCCGCTACAACGAGGAGTTCGATCTGGGGATCCAGGAGAACGGCGGTGACGAGGACGACAGCCCCGGCGGCGGCGATCAGGATCTCTTCCCCGACAGCGGCGACGCCGACGAGCCGGACGACTCCGACGACGACTAGCGGGGTCTAGATCGTCAGGAGCAGCCGCAGGAAGCGCGCCACGCCCTGGGCCTCGTTCGCGCGCAGCTGCTGCTCCTGCTCGATCGCCGCGAGCGTCGCGTCGAGCTCGGCGCTCTTCGCGCCGAGGTTCCGGGTGCGCTCGCTGCGACGACGCACGCGCTCGAACTCGACGAGCCGCTCGTCGAGGAGCTGGTGGTCGCGCACCCGGCCCGATCCCTTGCGAGCCTCGTCCCAGTGGGACTGGGCGCGTTGGGCCTCGGCGCGGTAGGCCTCCGCGAGCTGGGTGAGCTCCGCTTCCGAGACGCCGCGGTAGGGCCGGAACACCTGCTCTTCCTTGGCGAGGTTGCGATGGACGTTCCAGGCGCCGAGGACCGCCGCCACCGCCAGGACGCCGAGCAGGGCGGCGATCCCGAGGGTGCCGCTACCGGTGTTGCGCCGCAGGCGTGTGCGGGGCCGGGGTCGGCGGCGTTGCGTGTGCGTCATCTCCCGCCATATCGGCCGCGCGTCGCTCCGGCTTGTGGGCGTTCTCGGTCGGCGCGGGCGCCGCGACCGGTGCGGGACCGGGCGGAGGAGCTGTCTCGACTTCCGGCGCGGGGGTCGCGCCGGTGGGCGTGGAGGCGGGGGCCGTCGCCGCCTCGAACTCCCGCGCGGGCGCAGGCGCCGTCGCCGCCTCGAGCTCGCGGTAGAGGACGAGGCTGCGCAACACCCGCTTGACGTAGGCGCGGGTCTGCGAGTACGGAATCGATTCGATCCAGATGTCGCTGTCGGGGTCGTCTCCTGGAGTGATCCAGGTCCCGACGGCGGCCGCCCCGGCGTTGTAGCTCGCGATCGCCGGTGAGAGCCGCCCGTCGAAACGCCCCGTGAGCTGGTCGAGATAGTAGGCGCCGAGACGCACGTTGGTCGCCGGCTCGGCGAGGTCGCGCGCCGAGAAGGGATCGACCCCGAGCTCGCGGGCGAGTCGCGAGCCGGTGGTGGGCTGGATCTGCAGAAGCCCGATCGCGCCCGTCATCGACTCGACGCCGGGCCGGAAGCCACTCTCTTCCCGCATCACCGACCAGACCACGCTCGCCTCGAGGCCCTCGGGAAGCGACGCGCGGACGAGGTCGGCAAAGGGCCGCGGCCACGCCACCTCCCACAGATCGGAGAGCTCCGGGTCGACGCCGCGGGCCAAAATCCCCGAGTACGGCACCACCACGAGCTGCAGCGCCGGGTAGGAATCGCCCGCCGCGACGTAGAGCTGCGCCAGCGCCAAGCGGTCGCGAATGCGTTTGGCCCTTGGGCGCAGCTCGCGGAGCAGCAGCCGCGCGACCTCGTCTTCGCCGGCGGCCACGGCGACCCGCGCGCGCAGGAGCTCGGCGTCGCCGAGGGCGGGCGGGTCCGCGTTCACCCGGTTGGGAAGCGGCACGATCTCGATCCCGCCCAGGGCGCGGCGCGCCTGGAGCGCGTAGTAGGTGAGCGGGAACTCGCGCGCGATCGCCAGGAGCTCGGCGCGGGCGCGGTTGCGGTCACCGGTTTCGAGAGCCCGCGCGGCCCAGTAGCGCGGGCGCAAGCGGTCGATCGGGTCGCCGCTCTCCTTGGCCAGGCGGGTGAAGTGGCTCCGCGCGGTGTCGTAGCGCCCGTCGAGATAGGCCCGCCACGCCAACCGCCAACGGGCGTTGCGGCCGAGCTCGCCGCCCAGCCGCACGAGGGGCTCGTAGTGGGCCGCGGCCGCAGCGTGTCGATCGCGTCCCTCGTGGAGGATCGCGGCGAGGTAGCGCGACCACGCCCCCCGTCGCGCCTCCGGCGTGCGTCCGATCGTCTCGAAGATATCGATGGCGTCCTCGACACGCCCCGCCCGTGCCAACGCGCGCGCGCGCCAGTAGTACGCCTCTTGTCCTTCGATGGCGGTGAACGCCCTGACCGCGTCGGGATAGCGGCGGGTGCGGAAGAGCGTCAGGGCGCGACGCATCTCGGCATGGCGCGCGTCCCGTCGCGAGAGCGTGCCGCGAACGGCGCGTTCGTAGGACTCGAGGGCGGCGCCGTTGCGCCGAGCGTCGTAGAGCCGGTCGGCGCGCTGAAGCGCGTCGTTGGCGCTGCGCGTCGGCATGCCGGGCTCCGCTTCGAGGACGTCGAGGCGGGCGGCCGCGACGTCGGCTTCGGGCGTCGTGGGCGCGGAGATCCAGAGCTCGCGGTAGAGCGCCACCGCTGCGGCGGCCTCTCCGCTGCGCTCGTGGGACTCCGCGATCGCCAGCCGGTAGCGCGCCCGCTGCGTCCCGCCGCGGGCGGCCGAGAGCGCGCGTTGCCACGCGGCCCGGGCGGCGGGTTCGTCGCCACGGGCGACCGCGGCGCGGGCGCGGGTCGCTTCGAGCGGAG
>JANQRO010000204.1 GCA_028284525.1 Myxococcota bacterium
TCGCCGACCGCGAGGTCGCTCCCGGTGGGCGAGGCGCCGTAGAGCCCCACGGCGTACTTGTGCATGAACCAGCCGAGGGCGGTCGCCATCCCGGTGCGCAGACGACCCCCGGCGATGGACTCGGCGAGGCTCGCGATGCCGTGGAGCGCGTAGTTGCTCCCCGGCCCGCCGAAGAACCCGAGTCCGCCGGTCTGGGTGAGCGGACGCGGGTCGTCCTCGTCGACGCCGAGCTCCCGGCGGGCGACCTGTACGGCGCAGGGGAAGCAGCTGTAGAGGTCGAAGCCCTCGACGTCCTCCACCGAAAGGCCGGCCCGGGCCTGCGCCTTGGCGGCGGCGCTCGCGAGGGAGGGGCTGCGGGTGTAGTCGGCCTTGTCCACCATGAAGCGCTGTCGGTCTTTGGCGTAGCCCCCGCCGAGGAAGTACACCGGACGACCACCCCCCCCGCGGAGCGAGGCCGCCCGTCGTTCGGTCGTCAGCAGGACGGCCGCGCCCAGATCGGCGGAGACCAACGAGACCATCCGCTTGGTGTAGGGGAAGCAGATCGGCCGGTTGTCGTCCCGGGGCGTGACGATGCGCTCGGCGGAGACGCGCTCCCGCGTCCACCCGTTGGGATGACGCGCCGCCACCTCGCTGAAGCCCGCCCAGAGCGTCCCCACCCGCTCGAGCCAGGCGGCCCGCGACACGCCCGAGGCGGCCCACAGGGCGTTCTCGAAGAGGGGAAACCCGTGGATCGGGAGGGTGAGCCCGTGGCGCTGCTCGTAGGCGTCGCTTCCCGTGGCGTCGTCGGCGTCGTAGTCGTCGGGCACGCCCTGCGCCAACGCCTGCTCACCCCGCACGTCGCCCGCGGAGCGGGGGTAGTAGGTCTCGGCCCCGCAGATGAGGGCCACCTCGATCTCGCCGCGCGCCAGCAGGCCGGCGGCCTGGTTCACGTAGTGCTGGGGTACTTCGCCGCCGATGCCACTCACGCGAGCCAGGCGCGGCCGCAAGCCCAGCCGCTCCGACAACGCCGCGGCGGGGTCGTGCAGGGTCCGGCTCTGGGTGCGCACCAGGAGCAGCGCGTCGACCTCCGAGAGGAGCCCCGGCCCGGCGACCTCGGCCGCGTCGCGTGCGGCGCCCTCCATCATGTCGACGGGATCGAGGTACGGAGGGGAGGCCTCTTTGGGCTGCGTACGCTGACCCCATCCCGCGATCACCACCTGGTGGGACGCCACGATGCTCCTCCCCACTCGTCGGATTCGCGGCGGCGGCCGGCCCGACGGCGCGTTGGTAGCACTCCGCTCCCCGTCGTGGGGAGGGTCTCGGGTCTCGACCCCTCGCGCTTCGCGCAGCGCGCCGCCCTGCCCTCGCGCCACTCATTCTCGTGGTGGTCTCTCGATCTCGTGGTGCGCGACCTCGGCCCTCCGGGTTGCAACTGGGCGCTTTCGCTCGAGAAGTGAGGATCGCCCCCGTCGGCGCCCGTTGGCACGAAGCGTGCTCTAGAGCAGCTGCATCTCGGCCTGGCCGAACCACAACCACCAAGGAGACCCACGATGGCCCTCGACACCACGAACACCGCGCTGGTCGTGACCGATCCCCAGAACGACTTCCTCAGCCCCGACGGCGTCACCTGGGGTCTGGTCGGCGAGAGCGTCGTCGCGAACCAGACCGTGCCTAACATCGAGGCCCTGTTTCAGCTGGCACGCAGGGCCGGCATCCCGGTCTTCGTGTCGCCGCACTACTACTACCCGACCGACCACCAGTGGGAGTTCGAGGGCACCCTCGAGAAGGCGATGCACGAGATCCATATGTTCGATCGCACCGGGCCCCTCGACCTCGAGAACTTCGAGGGCTCCGGGGCGGACTGGCTGGAGCGCTACAAGCCCTACATCCAGCACCCCGACACCGTCGTGGTGAGCCCGCACAAGATCTACGGACCCGAGACCAATGACCTCGTGCTTCAGCTCCGAAAACGCGGCATCGATCGGGTCCTGCTCGCGGGAATGTCGGCGAACCTGTGTGTCGAGAGCCATCTTCGCGAGCTCCTCGAGCAAGGCTTCGAGGTGACCGTCGTGCGGGACGCCACGGCGGCCGCGCAGACACCCGAGCTCGGGGACGGATACGCGGCGGCGCTCACGAACTTCGGGTTCCTCGCCAACGCCGTGGTGACCACCAAAGACCTCGTCGACACGATCGGTGCGGACTGAGCTGTAGCTCGTGCGGATGCGAAAGGGCGGGCGCGAGCCCTGGGCGCCAGAGCGCGGGCGCGAAGCCTCGGCACCGGGGCGTGCCGGTGCCGAGGCGTGCCCGGGCTCGCCGAGACACCGCGGTGTCGCGGGCAGAGGCGAAGGAGATCCATCGGGAGCGCCCCTCGGGCTACATTGCCGTCATGCGGGCCGGATCCCTGTCGCGCCGTGGCGCCCGATTGGTGGGCGATTCTCCGATGCCCGAGTACATCCTCGAGCACTTCGGCCGCGCCGGCTCCGAAGGCTACGTCCCGCTCTGCATCGCCGAGAACAAGCTCATGGGCGACCTCCTGCTGCCCGCGATGGCGCGACTCGGCACGCCCCCGGAACACGTGCTCGGCTACGACGCGATGGTCGGGAACGCCGGGTTTCGCGAGCGGCTCGCGGGGTTCATGGCGACGCGTGTCCTCGGGCGCCGCGTCGATCCCTCCCAGATCGCCGTGCTCGCGGGGGCCGGGACGGTCCTGGAGACCGTCTTCTACGTCCTGTGCGATCCGGGCGACGCGGTGCTCGTCCCGACCCCGAGCTACGCGGGGTTCTGGGCCGACCTCGAGACGCGGGACGAGCTCACGGTCGTCACCGCGGACGGCGCGAGCGCGAACGGGTTCCGTCTGGACGTGGAGCGTCTCGACGCCGCGCTCGCCGCGAGCGAGCACCCCGTGAAGGCCCTGCTCTTCACCAACCCGGACAACCCGATGGGCCGTGTGGCGACGCCGGGCGAGATCGAGCGGGTGCTCGAGTGGTCGTCCCGACGCGGTCTCCACGTGGTGTTCGACGAGATCTACGCGTTGTCGGTCTTCGGCGACACGGCCTTCACCAGCGTCGCCGCCTTGCGACCCGACCTCGGAGAGTTTCTCCACATCGTCTGGGCGTTCAGCAAGGATTTCGGCGCGAGCGGGCTTCGCTGTGGAGTGCTCGTCAGCGAGAACCGGGCCCTCCTGGACGCGGTGGGCGCTCTCGCCTACTGGGGAGCGACCTCGGGTCACACCCAGTGGATGTTGAGTGAGCTGATCGCCGACGACGCGTGGGTCGACGCGTACTGCGCGACGCTCGAGGAGAGACTCCGCGACACCTACACGCAGGTGTCCGAGGCCCTCTCCAAAGCGGGGATCCCCCACCTGCCGGCCGAGGGCGGCATCTTCGTCGTGTGCGACCTGCGCGGGTTCTTGGGCGACGCGACCGAAGTCGCCGAGCACGCGTTGTGGAAGCGGATCCTCGACGAGACGCAGGTGAACCTCACCCCCGGTGCGGCCTGTCGGATCGCGGAGCCGGGGTTCATGCGGCTCTGCTACGCGGCGGAACCGCTTCCGGTGGTCCTCGAGGGGATCCAGCGTCTGGAGCTGGTGCGCCCGAGGTAGCCCATGACCCTGCATGTCGATCTCTTCTACACGATGCGCTCGCCCTACTGTTATCTCTCGACGCCGCGGCTCGCGGAGCTCTGCGGGGGGTACGACCTCCACTTCGCGCTTCGACCCGTCTATCCCCTCGCGGTGAGCGACCCGAGCTTCTTCGAGACCGTGAACCCGCTCTTCCCGCCCTACCTGATGAAGGACACCCGGCGGGTCGCCGAGCGCCTCGGCATTCCCTACCGCTGGCCACGCCCCGACCCGATCGTGCAGGACATGGCGACCCGCAAGGTGGCGGCCGAGCAGCCCTACATCCGTCACCTCACCCACCTGGCCCAGGCCGCGGCCGAGCGCAATCGCGGCCTCGAGTTCGTGGTGGCCGTGAGCGCCACCCTGTTCAACCCGGAGATCGAGGGGTGGGACGAGGGCGACCACCTGGCGACGGCGATCGCGCGCGCGGGGCTCGACGTGGACGAGTTGGAGTCCGCGTGCCGTTCCGAGGGGGAGCGTCTCGAGGCCGCCGTGCGCGCCAACCGCGAAGCACAGCTCGCCGCCGGCCACTGGGGCGCACCACTCTTCGTCTTCGAGGGCGAAGTCTTCTTCGGCCAGGATCGGATCGAGGATCTGGTGTGGTACCTGGAGCGCCACGGGCTGCGTCGGCGGAGCGGGTGATCAGGGGCGCCGCAGGACGCAGACCGACTGCCCCATGTTCGCCCGGCCCTCCACCCGAGTGCCGTTCTCGTGGACGATCGGCCGGCTCAACGGCACGAAGGGACCCCCGCTCGCGTCGTGAAAGCGCACCAACTCGAAGTCGAGCCGCTTCGCGAAGGCTTGGATCGCGTTGCGCTCGAGGAAGACGTTGAGCTGGGCCCGGGCCCCGGCTTCGGCCTTGCGTCGTGTCGCCTCGAAGACCGTCCAGTGGTGCTCCATGGCGAACTCGAGAAACGAGAACACCAGGACACCCCCCGGCTTCAAGACCCGGCGGATGTCCTGCAGATAGAGGTAGGTCTCCTCGTGGAGGAGGTGGGTGAAGAGGCTGAACGCGCAGCACATATCGAAGGAGGCGTCGCCCGCGGGCACCGTCAGGCCGTCGACCAGGGAGAAGTCGTACTCGGGGGGACAGATCCGCTCGGCGAAGACCAGCAGATCCTGGACGATGTCGATGCCCAGGTAGGCGCCGAGCTCGAAGTTGTTGCCGAGGGCGTGGGCCGTGCGCCCGGAGCCGCAGGCGATGTCGGCCAGCGCCATACCGTCGCGCAGACCGTGCATGCGGAGGAGGTCGGCGTGGATCTGGCCGATCGCCTCGAAGTCTCCCCCGACGGCCTGCCCCGCCACCTCCTTGGTCCAGAACTGCTCTCCGTGCTGCTCCTGGAGCCGCGCGACGAGGGCGTTGTAGTCGCGAACGAAGTGTTTCTCGCTCATGGCGCTTCGGATCCCGAGAGGCCGGCCCGTTCGGGTGCAGCGGTCGGGATCCGAGATTATCGGCCGCCGCGTGTGTTGGGAAGCGGGCCCATCGCACCGAACCCTCTCTCGCGCGCGAGCGTAGCGCCCCGGGGCTGGCGGCAGGCGATCAACCGCCGCAGCGCGAAACCAGGGGGAGCTCGGAGCCGGCCATCTCGAATCCGAGACGGAACGGAATCGTCACGACGGCCGCAACCGAGCCGGTGATCGCCTTGCCGGTCTTGGTGGGCACGTCGTCGTCCTCGTTCCACCCGAAGACATGACCACCGCAGCGATCCGCGCTGGAGTCGCTCCCCCGGGCGTCCGGCGGTGGGTTGGGAGCGGCGCAGCCGACGGCCCACACGGTGAGCGCCAGGGTCGCGATCCAGCCCCTCCTCCCGACGCATCGGAGGGCCACGGGTCGTCCATCCACGCGAGGCACTCGGGCTATCCCGTTCGCAACGCGGGGAGCAGCTCGTCGGAGAGGAGCTGCATGCTGGAGAGCGCCACGTCGGCGGGCATCCCGGCCCAGTGGGTGCGAACAATGAGATGGTTGACGTCGAGGGCGTCCCGGTAGGGGGCCAGCGCGGCGTAGCAGTCGTCGGGGGAGCCGAGGACGAAGCGGTCGCGGAGGAGCTCGTCGAAGGCCAGGTCGAAGGATTCGTCGTCGGGCATCGCCTTGTCCTGGCCCCACTTGGCGTAGTCGCGGTACTTGGCCGAGAGGAAGGGGCCCGCGAGCTCGAGAGCCTCGGCGCGGGTGCGCGCGCAGAAGATCTCCTTCACCGCCGGGCGCACGTCGGGCAAGGGGGTGCCCGCGGCCGCGCAGCCCTCGCGGTAGGTCTCCATCTGACGCGCGAGGGTCGCCTCGGTGGCGTGGGGGTTGACGAACCACGGGAGCCCGAGCCGCGCGGCGCGCTGGATCGCGCGGTCGTGGTTGGCGGCGATCCAGATCGGCGGATGCGGCGTCTGCACGGGCCGCAGGTTCATCGTGACGCGGTCGAGACGACAGACCTCGTCCTCGAAGCTCACCTCGTCTTCGGTCCACAGACGCTTCACCAGCTCGAGGTAGGCCTCGAAACGGCTGGCGCGCTGCCCCCTGGGCACCCCGAAGGCGTCGAACTCCACCTCCCGGTAGCCGAGACCCACCCCGAAGATGAGCCGCCCCCGCGCGATCACGTCGAGGCTGGCCACGGTCTCGGCGGTGTAGACCGGGTTGTGGAGGTTCAACAGGAGCACCCCGAGCCCCACCTCCATGTCGCCCGCCTCGGGGATCAAGCGCGCCAGAAAGGGCACGATCTGGAGCTGTTGGTTGTCGCCTTCGTTCAGGTAGTGCTGGCCGCTGAAGAGCGAGTCCCAGCCGTGGTCGCGGGCGTGGTGCACCATGCGCACCTGTTCGTCGAGGGCGACGACCATGTCGGTGCCCAGGTGCTGCTGGTTGGTGAGAAAGAGGCCGATCTTCACCGCCGGCCCCCGCGTCGCGGACGCCCGCCTATCACTCCCGGCCGAGCTTTCCCGAGAGCGCGCCGACCTGCAGCTCGCCCTCGCGGGTCTGGCCGCCAATCTCGAGGAACTTGGCCATGTTCTCCTGGGCGCCGCGGGTGCGCAGCAGACGCTGGAAGAGATAGGCCTCGTCGGCGAGCCCTTCGGGCAGGGCCTGCTCGGCGCCGTTCACCGATTCCTTGGCGAGCCGCACCGCCTCCGGTGGAAAGCTCGCGATCCGTCGCGCCAGGGCGCCGACCTTCGCGTCGATCTCCCCGGCGGCGTAGAGCCGGTTCAGATAGCCCCAGCGCTCGGCGGTCTCGGCGTCGAGGTCTTCGCCGCCGAGGATCACCTCCATCGCCCGGCCACGGCCCATCAAACGGGGGAGCCGTTGGGTCCCCGTGCCGCCCGGCAGGATGCCGAGGGGCACTTCCATCTGATTGATCTTGGTCTTGCCGGGAACGCCGAAACGCATATCCATGCTCGAGGCGAATTCGCTGCCGCCACCCCCCACCCGGCCCTCGATCTGGGCGATCGTCACCTTGTCCATCGTGCGCACCCGCTCGCACATGGCGTGAAAGGGGTTCATCTCGGTGTCGCGCTCGGCGTCGCCGTCGATGGGGAACTCGAGAATCGCGCCCACGTCGAAGTGGGCGAGAAAGAAGTCGGGGTCGGCGCTCTTCCAGACGACCACCGTCGGCTCGGGGTCGTCCTTGAGCTCCTGGGTCAACCGGACGAGCTCGTCGTAGAGCTCGAGGGTGATGATGTTGATCGGCGGGTTCGAGATCACCACCTCGGCGAGCCGACCGGTCTTGGTCACCGTCAACCGCTCGTACTGGTAGGGCATCGAAGGCTCCTTCCGCGATGGTGCGGACCGTCGAAGGGGAGCCGGAGGGGCGCAGACGGCGCCCCTCCGGCTCCCTCGGGAATCAGCCCATGCGGCAGAGACCGCAGAGCTTGTTGCCGTCGGGGTCGCGCATGTAGGCGAGGTAGAGCGGGCCCATCCCACTCTCGCGGACGCCCGGGGGATCTTCGATGCTGGTGCCGCCGTTGGCCACGCCCGCGGCGTGCCACGCGTCGGCCTGCTCCGACGACGCGCACGCGAATCCCACGGTGCCGCCGTTGGCGTGGGTCGCCGCCTTGCCATCGATCGGCGGGGTGATCAGCAAGATCCCGTCGTTGTGCATGTAGATGATGCGGCCTTTGTCATCCATGACGCCGGGCGGTCCGCCGAGGGCGCCGAGCACGGCGTCGTAGAAGGTCTTCGAGCGGTCGATGTCGTTGCTTCCGAGCACGACGTGTGAGTACAAGGGTCTCTCCTCTGGTGGTGGTGGATCGCCGCCCCTGCGACGAATCCGTCTCGGTCGGCGACGGCGGGTGCCCCTCATCCACAGAGGACCCCCGTCCCGCCGCCTATTCGTTCATCGTCACGATCTTGCGCAGGCTCTCGACGGTCTCTTCGCCGAACTCCTCGCGCATCCGCTGGGTCACCGAGGGCGGCACCGAGACGTCGTCGCGCTCGTGCACCCCGCCCGTGATCACCGTCAACAAGACACTGTCGGTGTCGGCGCAGTTGTGGAAGCCACGCGGCACCCCCGGCGGGCACGAGAAGACATCCCAACGGCCGAGGGTCACGGTCTCCTCGCCCTCGCCGCCCACCGAGAACTCGAAGGCGCCCTCGAGGACCATGAAGGTCTCGTAGGTGTTGTGGTGGGTGTGGAGCGTCGGGCCCTGGCCCGGCGGGCACACCGAGACGTTCATGGTCGTCCCGGCGGCGCCGAAGATCGCCGCGGTGGTGCCGAAGGGGTTCTTGGTCTTCTCGAGGATCACGGGCATCAGACGCCGGGCGAACACGACGTCGAGGGCGTCCTGGGAGAGGTTGCCCAGGTCGTTCGGGGTCGACATCGGCTGGAGCGCGTCGAAGCGCGCGACGCGGCTCTCGATCTCCTCGGCGCTCATGTTGCGGGTGTCCATCGGGCCTCCTGGCGGCAAGCGTCCATCGGTGGGGATCGGTACCGTAGCCGACCCGGGTGGCTCGCGGCTCGCCGCGCGCCGCTGCGCAAGCCGAAGGAGCGCGCCGTGCTGAGTCGTGACCGGATCCTCACCACCCACGTGGGGAGCCTCCCGCGCTCGGAGACCCTGCTCGGCATGCTCGCCGACGGCGAGGCTGGCAAGCCCGTCGACCGCACCGCCTTCCGAGAGCAGGCGGGCGCGGAGATCCGCGCCGCCCTGCGCCACCAGGCCGAGGCCGGGGTCGACTGCGCCGGCGACGGCGAGATCCCGCGTCTCGGGTTCTCGATCTACGCCAAGGATCGGATGAGCGGCTTCGGGGGCTTCTCCGACCGCGGCACGGTCACCGACTTCGAGAAGTTCCCCGACTACGCGAAGCTGATGGCCCGTCGGCTCGGGGCCGACACGATCACCCAGTCGGCCACGACCTGGAAGATGCCCCAGTGCGTCGACGTGCTGCGCTACGACCCGACCGCCGCCACCGAGGAGCTCGACCTCTTCGACGAGGCCCTCGGCGAGGAAGCCGACGCGGCGGCGTCCTTCACCCAGACCTTCGTCACCGCGGCGACCCCGGGCATCGTCTCGACCACCCTGTTCCGCGACCCCGACCACCCGGCCTACCGCGACGACGCCACCTACGTCTCGGCGCTCGCCACCGAGCTCAAGCAGGAGTACGACCTGATCGCCGGCCGCGGCCACACCCTCCAGCTCGACGCCCCGGACCTCGGCCTCGAGTGGCAGATCATGTACCGCGACCGGTCCGAGCGCGAATTCCTCGATCGGGTCGACATGCACATCGCGGCGCTCAACGAGGCCATCGCCGACATCCCGCGCGAGCGGACCCGGCTCCACCTGTGCTGGGGGAACTGGGAAGGCCCCCACTGCGACGACATCGACCTCGAGCCGCTGCTCCCCTCGCTCTACCGCGCCAAGGTCGGCGGCTTCTCCCTCGCCTGCGCCAACCCGCGCCACGCCCACGAGATCGATCTCTTCCGCACCCACCGACCGCCCCAGGACTGGGTGTTCTATCCGGGGTGTGTCGACGTCACCTACAACTACCTCGAGCACCCGGGCCTGGTGGCCAAACGGGTCCTCGAGTGGGTGGACATCCTGGGCGCCCGCGAACGGGTGGTGGCGAGTACCGACTGCGGCTTCTCGACCTTCGCCGGCTACGTGATGGTCGCCGAAGACGTCGCCTGGGCGAAGCTCCGCGCCCTCGCCGACGGCGCCGCGCTCGCGAGCCGAGAGCTCTGGTAGCCGGCGGCGCCCGGCCGTCACCCGCGCGCGGGTCGCTCAGTAGCGGTTGCCGAGCGTGAGCTCTCCCTCGCACTCGAAGGTGGCGGCGATCACGCCGATCATCCCCGTGTTGTACTGCTTGCACTGGATCAGACCCTCGGCGCCCTGAAACCGACCCGTTCCGTCGAAGACGAGCAACGAATACGCGCTCGCGCCGTTCAGGGTGATCGGATCCTGACAGCCCTGGAGACCGAAGAAGAGGCCTCGCAGCGAGGAGCCACCGCGGTACATGATCGATCCGGAGCCGCTGGCGCCGTCGAACAGGTCGATCCCGACAAACGGCTCCTGCCCGCCGGTGCACCCGTTGGTGTTCGGGTCGCCGATCACGGTGGTGGCGATGAAGGAGTGGAACACCCCGTCGCCGAGGCTGTCGTGGACGCGGCCGTCCGCCGTCGCCGCGTCGCCGTCGACGTCGGTGAACTCTCCCAGGTCCAACGCCGAGTCGCGCAGGATCGAATCGCCCTTGGACTTGTATTGAATCTTCTTGGCCTTGAGCGGGGGCCCGTACCAGTCGCGCGCGCTCGCGCTCCCGGCCACCAACCCGACGCCTACGATCCCCATCAACACGCACAGCGATACTCTCATCGTCGAAGCTCCTTCGAAAAAACAGTGGTGTGGTGATTTCACGCTATTCCGGTGCGGACTCTCAAGGGGGTTCGGTGGAGGCTCTCGCAGCTCGGCCGCCAACCCGTTGGTCTTCCGTCGGCGGCGTGTCCGCAGCGGACACACGTCACGCTCCCGACGACGCACTGGGGCGCGGGTCGGCTCCGAGCCGTCCCGGCGCTCCGCCCGACGCCTCGCTCACCTGGGCGCCGAGGTGGCGAGGCCGACGCCGGCGACCTGTCTCGCAGGGCGCCGGCGACGGCGGCCCGCTCTCACTCGGCGCGCTGGGAGACGAGCCGACACGGGAGCCCGCGCATCAGCCAGGTGCCGAGGATCGGGTCGACCTCGCCGGGAGCGTTGCTGGTGCACATGTTCACGCTGGTGCGCCGGATGCCGTAGGGGTCGTCGGGATCCTCGGTGCCCTCGGGATACCACCAGCGCTCGGCGTGGACGACATCGACGGGGAGCCGCTCGTCGACGCGGAGCTGCTGCTCGATGCGCGCCACCGGCGTCTCGATCGCCACCCACTCCCCGTCCCGCAGGCCGTGACGTGCGGCGGTCTCGGGGTGGGGGCTCGGGGTTGGACTTGCGGAAGATCGGCAGCTGTTGGGCGTTCTGGTGGAAGCCCTCGATCTGACGTCCGCCGGAGGTGAGGATCAGCGGAAAGGCGTCGGCGTGGTCGAAGAGCGCCGAGCGTACCGGGTGCGGAAGAGGGTCTTCGCCCGCACACGCCGGGTCGGGTCCAGGGTGCGTCGGGCGTCGCAATGCCGCGCGTTGTCCACGGAGCGTGTGGCATTCTGTCACGGCAGCGTCTCGCGGCGCGCCGCGCCACCTGCGCCCGTGGCACGTCGCTTGCTCCCACATGGCGCAGGAGGAGAGCCCTGATGCCCCACACCGCCGCCGACCTGATGCAGCCCCAGCCGAGCGTCGCGTCACCGACCTGGAGCGTGGCGGAGCTCGAGCGCGCGTTCTTCGCCGAGCAGTGCAGCGGGTTCCCGGTGGTCAACCAGGGCGAGCTGGTGGGCGTCGTCTCGCGCTCGGACGTCCTGCGCCGGATGGCCGTCGACCGATCGCGAGAAGGGGAGCTCTCCGATTTCTTCCGCGAGTACGTCGGCCCGCAACTGGTCGACGAAGCCGAGATCCACCGCGAGGAGACCCGTGCCCTGGCCGAGCACCTCGCCGGGTGGACCGTCGCCGATCTGATGTCGCCGCCGACCTACGTCGTCGAGGACACCGCGCCGATCGGGGAGGTGGCCGCGCTCCTGGTGCAGCACCACATCCACCGCGTCCCGGTCGTCTCGCGAGGCGCCCTCGTCGGCATCATCTCCTCGCTCGACCTCGTCGCGACCCTCGCCGGGCCGAGCTGAGGGGCTCCCGCTGTACGATTTCCTCCGCTACCGCGCCCTCGACGCGATGACCGAGCGGCTGGTCTCGATCGGTCCCGACGCGACCCTTCGGGAGGCGGAGGCCCTCTTCCGCGACCACGACTTCAACGCGTTGCCGGTGATGGAGGGCGACCGCTTCGTGGGGTGGCTGACGAAGCTCGACCTGCTCGGCGCGTTCCGATTCAGCGACGAGTCGATCTTCCCCCAGTACGAGCAGCTGATGGAGCGCCCGGTGCGGTCGGCGATGACACCGCTCCGCGAGCTCGTCCGCGTGAACTCGCGTACGCCGCTCTCGCGGGTGCTCGAGAAGATGGTCGCCGCCCGCGCCAAGAGCCTCCCGGTGGTGGACGGCGACGACCTCGTCGGGGTAATCGCCCGGGAAGATCTGCTCGAGGCGTTGCGCCGGGCGACGCCGCCCGCCTCGGAGGATCGCTAGAGCTGGGCGCGGATCCGCTCGTAGGCGTTGCGGATCTCGCGGAGCAGCTCGCGGCCCGCCTCCCCGACGTCGTGCGCCGCCTCCCGCGATTCGCGCCCGACCTCCTCGGCGTGGGCCTCGAAGGCCTCCCAGCGCTTCTCGGTCTCCTCGAAGCGGTCGCGAATGTCCTTCGCCGCGAGGTTCGCCTGGACCCGGAGCTCGTCGCGGAGCGTGCGCAAACGGTCGATCTCTTCGTGGAGCCGATCGGAAGCCATCGTCGTCACCTCTCGGGACTCATCGCGTCCCGACGCATTCATAGGCCGACAGATCGGGTTCCGCCATCTCCTCGGCGAAGCGGGCGTAGGTCCAGGGCCAGCTCGCCGGCACCCCGTCGCGGTCGAGATACCAGCTCTTGCACCCGGTCGCCCAGATGCTGCGCTTCGCCGCCTCGGTCCGGGCCGCGTCGAAGGCCGCGGTGGCCTCGGGACTCGCGCTGATCTCGGCGCAACGCCCTTCGCGGAGCTCGTCCATCAGCTGCAGCACGTAGCCCACCTGGAACTCGGCGATCTGGATCAGCGAGAAGTTCCCGACGGGACCGTTCGGCCCGTTCAGGAGGAAGAAGTTCGGGAATCCCGGCACCGAGAGCGAGAGGTAGGCGA
>JANQRO010000240.1 GCA_028284525.1 Myxococcota bacterium
TCCGAGAACTCCACATCGGGAACCTACCGCGGCCCCGAGGGCCGAGCCAGCCAGGTCCGGCGTCCGGCCCGCCCCGGGGTGGTACCCTGCCGCTTCACGCGTCGGCGGCTCTCCGATCCGGCGCCGAGGGAGGTCGCGCGCCATGAAGGTCATCCTCAACACCTACCCCACGGTCTACGCCAAGGACGAGGCGGAGCGCGCCGCGATGCGGCCGATCGGGCGCAACGCCGAGCGCTACCAGGAGACGATCACCGGCTGGCACGACCTGATCCGCGCCGCCGACGAGATGGGGATCTGGGGCGCCTCGACGATCGAGCACCACTTCCACTCCGAGGGATACGAGGTGAGCCCGAACCCCGGCGTGATCAACGCCTACTGGGCGGCGATCACCAAGAACATCCGGGTCGGCCAGATGGGCTACGTGATGAGCGTCCACAACCCGATCCGCGTCGCCGAAGAGACGGCGATCCTCGACCACCTGACCCAGGGGCGCTGCTTCGTCGGGCTGGCCCGCGGCTACCAGTCGCGCTGGACCAACACCCTGGGCCAGCACATCGGATCGGTGGCGACCCTCTCGGACCAGAGCGCCGACGACAAGAAGAACCGCGAGATCTTCGAGGAGCAGGTGAACATGCTCGTCGAGGCGTGGACACAGGACAGCATCACCCACGACAGCGAGCTCTGGCAGGTGCCCTACCCCCAGCCGGGCGGCACCCCCGACTGGTGGATGAAGGACTGGACCGCGCGTCTCGGCGCGCCGGGCGAGATCGGCGAGGACGGGAACACCAAGAGCGTGAGCGTCGTCCCGGCGCCCTACACCAAGCCCCACCCGCCGGTCTTCGTCGCGAGCAACGCGAGTGTGGAGACGGTGCGTTACGCCGCGCGGATGGGCTTCATCCCCAACTACTTCACCCCCGTCGAGAAGGCGTTGGCCCACGCCGGCGCCTACGTCGACGCGGGGCGCGAGGTCGGACGCCGCTACCAGCTCGGCCAGAACCAGTCGCTGGTGCGCTGGATGCAGCTCGGCGACACCACCGAGGCGGCCCACCAGGCCGTCGCCGACTACGACGGCGACATCTGGAAGCACTTCTATTCGCCGCTCTTCGAGAACGGCCTCCCCCACGACTCCGACCAGAAGACCCCGGTCGACGCGACCCGCGAGTCGCTCGTGCCGGCCATGCTGAAGTCGGGGCTGTGGAACTCGGGCACCCTCTCCGAGGTGCGTCAGCAGTTCATCGACCAGTGGAAGCTCGTCCCCGCCGAGTACCTGACCCTCATCTTCCACTACGCCCAGCAGCCCAAGGAGAGCGTGATCGAGAACCTCCAGATCTTCATGCGCGAGATCAAGCCGGAGCTCGACACGCTGACGACCCACCTGGACGGCGAGGAAGCGATGGAGGCGGCGGCGGGCTAGCGGCCGCGTTACTCCGCGAGGAGCTCCGGGAGCGTCCGCGGTGCACGCTCCGCGCGGGGCGCGCTCGTGGCGAAGCGGTCGTAGTCGGCGGGGTGCTGGCGGCGACCGTGGGCGAACTGGCGGGTGACCTGGGCGATGTGGTGGCCGTGGAGCTCGGCGGTCGCGATGTCGCTCGGCGGCGGCGCTTTGTCGGGCCCTTCGTCGATGTTGGCCTGCGCCATGACGCCCAGGTAGCCGGCCATCCGGTTGAGGTCGTCTTCGCTTCCGGCGCTCGAGTAGTTGCCCCCGGTGATCCGCACGGGCACCCAGAGCATGCCCATCTGGGCGGCGTAGGTGGCGAGCTGTTGGAGACAGGCGAGCTTGTCGCCGCTGCGCCCGGCCGAGACGGTGAAGCCGCCGGCGACCTTGTTCACCCACATGCGCTCGAGCCACACCTCACCGGCGAGCTTCTCGACGAACTCCTTGAAACGCGCCGCCACGCCGCCGATGTAGGTCGGGGTGCCAAAGACGATGGCGTCGGAGGCGTGGAGCCGTTGCCAGGCGCCGTCCACGGCGTCCACCGGGATCAAGGCCACGTCGGTGTCCGGCACCTCGGCTGCACCGCGGGCGACGGCCTGGGCGAGTCGCTCGGTCGCGCCGCGGAAGTGGCTGTAGTAGACGATGCTGAGCTGGGTCACGGCGATCCTCGTCTGGGGAGCCGCGATCGTAGCGCCGCGCGAGGAAACGCCTGGCTTCGCCGCCGGCGCCGCGGGGACACGGCCGGCTCCGCCGCCGTCGGCGCGGGGGAACGCCTCGGCTACGCCGTCCTCGCCGCGGGAGCGCGGAGGCGAATCTCGGTGATCTCGGCCGGAGCCCCGAGACGCATCGGCGGTCCCCAGAAGCCGGTGCCGCGGCTCACGTAGAGCTGGGCGCGGCCCTCCCGGTACAGGCCGGCGACCCAGGGCACCACGAGCCGCACATAGCCGCCGAAGGGCCAGATCTGGCCGCCGTGGGTATGACCGGAGAGCTGGAGATCGATCGCGCGGTGTCGCGCGGTCTTGAAGGTGCCGGGATCGTGGGCGAGGAGTACCGCGGGGCGCTCGGCGTCGCGCCCGGTGAGCGCCGCGTCGAGGTCCTCGGCGCCACCGCCGATGAAGTGGGCGTGGTGGTCGTCGACCCCGACCAGGTCGAAGCCCCCGGCGTCGGTCTCGACCGCGATGTGTTCGTTGCGGAGCACGCGGATCCCGAGGCCGCGAATCGTCTCGCACCACGAGGCAGCTCCCGAGAAGTGGTCGTGGTTCCCGGTCACGAAGAACACGCCATGCCGTGCCCGCAGGGCCGCGAAGGGCGCGACCTCGGGTGCGAGGAGACGGGCGCTCCCGTCGACCAGGTCGCCCGTCACGGCGACCAGGTCCGCGTCCAGGGCGTTCGCGCGGGCCACGGTCTCCTGGGCGAACGCGCGGCCGAGGATCGGTCCGACGTGGAGGTCGCTCAGCTGGACGATGCGAAAGCCGTCGAGGGCCGGGGGCCAGCGCGCGACCTCGACCTCGAGCCGCGTCACCCGGGGCGGGCGAAAGGCATTGCGCATCGCGACCCCGCAGACCCCGAGCCCGACCACGCCGACCAGCGCCGCGCGCCAGCGCGCGACCTCGTGGGTGTCGGCGTCGACCCCGAGCTGCCCCGCGCCCCAGAGGATCGCGTCGCTCGCGAAGAGCAGGTGGAGCCACACGAAGCCCAGCCCCATCCAGATCGACGCGGGCCACGACACCGCGCGGGCCCAGGGCGTCGGCAGGGTCCGCTCGCCGAGGGGCTGGAGCAGGATCGCGGCGACGCCGAGGGCCAGCGCGACGAGCCCGAGCGCGCGAGCCGGACCGTCGAGGGCGGGCTCCAACACCAGACGCAGCGCCAGGTAGACGTGACTCAACGCGAGAAAGGCCACGCCGACGATGACGAAGAGGAGGATCGGGAGCGCGCGGCGCACGGGCGGACGCTATTCGCCGTTCGCTTCGCCCAGCGTCGCCGAGTAGCGGCCCACCAGACTCGCCACCAGGACGGCGACGTAGAGCTGGCCGATCACCGCCTCGAAGTAGGCGAGGGTGCGCGCCACGGGGTGCACCGGCGTCACGTCGCCGTAGCCGAGGGTCGTGAGGGTGACGAAGCTGTAGTAGAGAAACTGCTCCAGCGGGTCGCCGGGCACGTTCCTCGCGTAGGCGAAGGCGGTGGGCTCGACCAGCTCCACGAAGGCGAAGAGCACGGTCCACAGGACGCCGAGGAGCAGGTAGAGACACAGGGCGCCGACGATGCGGTTCAGGGTGACGGCCCCGGGCTCGAGCACCACGGCGCGCAATCCGACCGCAATCGCCAGCACCAGGAAGAGCGCGACCGCCACGAGATCGACCACCCGGAGCCAGGTGGCATCGGTCCACCAGTAGCCGAGCGCCGACGTCGTGGCGACGACCGCCAGGACGACCCCCGCGCGGAACACGTTGCGCTTCGCCGCGAGGCTCAACACCCCGATGACGAGGATCGCGGTGAAGGCGAGCTGGATCAGGGCGCCGCTGTTCTCTCCGTGGCCGACGAAAGGCTCGACCCCCAGGAAGATCAGCAGCCCCGCCAGCAGAAAGTGGAAGTTGCTGGGCCCCACCGTCCGCCCCCCCTCGGGCGCAGACTGGGGGATTCGGCCGGGACCCGCCATCCCGCGCGCGCCCTCAGCGCACGCCCTCAGCGCGGTCCGGCGAGGCCACCCTGAGGATCGTCGCGTAGAGCACCGGCGCGGCGCCCAGGGTGAGCACCGTCGCGAAGGCCAGGCCGAAGGCGATCGTCACCGCGAGGTCGTAGAAGAGCGGGTCGCGCGAGACGATGATCGGCATCATGCCGAGAATGGTGGTCATCGCCGTCATCAGGATCGGGCGCAGCCGCGCCAGACAAGCGGTGACGATCGCGTCGTAGGGGTCGAGGCCCTGCTCCCGTTCCACGTCGATCTGCTCGAGCATCACGATCGCGTTGTTCACGACGATTCCGATCAAACTCAGGATCCCGAGCATCGCCATGAAGCTGTTGAGCCCATTCGCCACCAGGAGCCCGATCGCCACCCCGGTAAAGGCGAGGGGGACGGTGAGCACGATCACGATGGGCTTGCGGATCGAGTTGAACTGCCCGAACAGACAGACCAAGACCCCGAGTAGGCTCAGCGGCACGAAGGTGAAGAGCGCGTTCTGGGCGTTACTCGCCGACTCGCTCTCCCCGCCCCATTCCCACCAGAAGCCCCGGCCGAGCTCTGCCATGACGGCCTCGATCCGCGGGGCCACCGCTTGCTCGAGCTCTTCGGCGGTGAGCGTCGTACTCACCGCCTGGACCGTGATGGTCGGGGCGTGGTCGCGACGACGGATGATCCCGAAGACGTTCTCGGCCCCGACGTCGGCGATCTGCATCAGCGGCACCCCGGAGCCGGCCTGGGAGAACACGCTGGCGGTGAAGAGCCGGTCGGCGGCAGTGCGCTCCGCGGCCAGCGCCCGGCCCGTGATCGGGATCTCCTCGTCGCCTTCGCGCAGGACCGTGAGGGGTCCGCCGGCCAAGACCGACTGGAGGGAGTTCGCGATCTCGGCGTGGGTGACCCCCGCGCGCCGGGCGCGGGCGGGGTCGACATCGACCACCGCCTTGAGCACGCGGTTCTCCCAGTCGTTGTAGACGTTCACGGTGTGGGGAAGCTCGGCGAAGGCCGCGACCACCTCCCCCGAGGCCTCGAAGAGCCGCTCGCGCTGACCGGGAAGACCGAGGGCCGAGAGCCGCGCCTCGACCAACCCCGTCTCGGTGCTGCCGAGGAACATCCGCTTGGCCTGAACGTCGAGGGCCGGGAAGGCCGTGCGGGCGTGGGCGCGGATGCGGCGCAGCACCGGCTCCACTTCGGCGAGCGACGCCACATTCACGAGCACGAAGCCCATGTTGGCCGCCGGCGGCGCCGGGGCGATGGTGACGAAGAACCGCACCCCCCCGCTCCCGACGTAGGTGAGGGTCTGCTCGATCTCGGGGTTCTGCGTATCGTCCTCGAGCCAGCTGACGAGCTCGCGGATACGCCGCTCGCTCTCGCGGATGCCGTAGCCGCCCGGGAGCTTCACGTCGACCAGGATCTGGGGGCGATCGGATTGGGGCATGAACTGACGGGGCACCATCGAAAAGAGCCAGAACCCCGTGACCAAGACACCCCCCATCGCGACCAGGAAGAGGGCGCGTTGGCGGAGCAGCAGCTCGAGCACCGCCCGGTAGCGCTGGTAGAGCGGCCGCTCGTACTGTGCGAGGACCTCCTCTTCGCTGACCTCCGGCGCCTGCAAGAAGCGATTGCACAAGATCGGCGTGACCGTCATCGCGAGCACCCACGACACCGCCAGCGAGATCAGGATCACCTGGGACATCGAGCGCAGGTACTCCCCCGAAGAATGGGGCGAGAGCGCGAGGGGCATGAACATCAGGACTGTGGTGATCGACGAGATCAGCAGCGGGGTCGCGAGCCCCCGTCCCGTGTTCGTCGCCGCATCGACCCGGCTCTCGCCCTGGAAGAGCCGCTTGCCGATCTCCTCGGCCACGACGATCCCGTTGTCGACGAGAAGCCCCAGCGAGATGATCAGTGTCGCGAGGGAGATGCGGTGCATCGCGATGTCGAGCAGGTACATCACCGCGAGCGTCACGATCATCGTGAGGGGGACGTGGAGACCGACGATCAGCCCGGTGCGGACCCCGAGAAAGGCGACGATCACCACGAGCACGATCGCGATCGTCTGCACGAGGTTGCTCTGGACCGCGGCGACCGCGCGCTCGACGTGGGTGGGTTGGTAGTTCCCGATGCGGAGCTGGAAGCCCACCGGGAGCACCCGCTCGATCGCGGCCAGCCGCGCGGCGACCCGGGGCCCGACGTCGAGGACGTTCTGGCCATCGGCCATGCTCACCCCGATCAGGACGGCCTGCTCGTCGCCGAAGAAGATCGGAGCCGTCGGGGGGTCGACGTAGCCGCGTCGCACGGTCGCGAGATCGCGAAGCTGCACCACCTCGCCCGCCCCCGGGACGTCGATGGGGACGGTCTCGATGTCCTCCACGCTGCGGAAATCGCCCCGCGGCGTCACGATGATCTCGCGCTGGCCGGTGTCGATCGTCCCGCCGGGCAGCACCACGTTCTGAGCGACCAGCGTCTCGCGGATCGACGACACCGAGAAGCCGAGCTGGGCGAGCCGCGCGGTCGAGAACTCGATCCACACGGTCTCGCGCTGTACCCCGTAGAGGGTGGCGCGCTTCACCCCGTCGACCAGATAGAGCTGGTCCTGGACCCGCTTGGCGACCGTGTGCAGCTCGGCCAGGCTGAAGCCCTCGCCGGTGAGCGCGGCGCTCGCGACGGTGACATCGCCGAAGTCGTCGTTGACGAAGGGGCCGATCGCGCTCGCGGGGAGCGTGTGCTGGATGTCGAGGATCTCGTTGCGCACGTCCTGCCAGATGATGTCGAGGTCGTCCTGCTCGAAGCGGTCGAGGACGTCGATGCGGACATCGGACAACCCGTTGCGCGACCACGAGTAGATCGTGTCGCGCTCCGGGATCCGGGCGAGGGCCTGCTCGATGGGCTTGGTCACCAGCTGCTCGACGTCGTCCGCCTCCATCCCGGGGACGAAGGTCACGACGACGGCGGTGCGCACGGTAATCGGCGGGTCTTCCTGGCTCGGGAAGTTGTCGAGGGCGGCGACCGCGAAGAACACGATCGCCCCCACCACCGTCAGCACCAGCGGCTGGTTGCGCAGGGCGAAGCCCGTGAGGTTCATGCGACCTCTCAGCCGGTTCGGGTCATGGGGCGTCGCGGCCGCGGCGGGTCACGGGGCGTCGCGGACCAGCTCGTCGCCGAGGAGGGTCACCGGCTGGCCGTCTCGCAGAAAGGAGACCCCGGCAGTCGCAATGATCTCACCGGGCTCGAGGCCCCCGAGAATCGCGACGCTGTCGTCTCCGACGCCCCCCGTCTCGACGCCGCGTTTCCCGACGGTCGAGCTCGCGGGGTCGAAGACGAAGACCGCGAAGCGGTCGCGGGTCTCGGGAAGCACGGCGCCGAGGGGCACGACGAGGGCCCCGTCCTCGCCGAGCGCCGCTTCGCCCCGCGGCAGGGTGAAGGTCGCCGACGCGGTCATGCCGGGGCGCACACTGGCCGGCGCGTAGCGGAGGTCGGCCCGCACCGGAAAGGCGTTGCCCGCGCCGGCCCGGGTCCCCACCTCGGCGACCACGGCGGGAAATGCGGCTCCCTCCTCGCTCGCGGCGCCGACCGACGCGAAGCGCACCTCGACGGCATCGCCGGGGCGCACCCGATCGATCAGGGTCTCGGGCATCTGGACCTCGACCCGCAGCCCACCCTCGTCGCTGTCGAGCTCGAAGGCGGTCTCGCCGGCGGTGACGCGTTGGGCCGGGTCGACCCGGCGCGCCGAGACCGAGCCGCGGAAGGGT
>JANQRO010000255.1 GCA_028284525.1 Myxococcota bacterium
ACGCCGTCGCGGCGCAGCGCCGTCTCCACGACGGCCGCGGCGTCGCGGTCCTCGCGCACCAGGATCCCCGGCGTGCAGATCGACCACGTGTCGCGGGAGGGCGATCTCCGCGTCCTGACCCTCGCCGGGGGGACCCGGGTCGAGGTCGACGAGATCCTCGTCGCCGCGGGGCGCGCCCCCAACGTCGAAGAGCTGGGCCTCGAGAGCGCCGGCGTCGACGTCGAGGCGGGCCGCGGGGTGCGCATCGACGAACGGCTGCGCACCACCAACCCGAAGATCTACGCCGTGGGCGACTGCGCGATGGACTGGAAGTTCACCCACGCCGCCGACGCCGCGGCGAAGCTCGTGGTGCAGAACGCGCTGTTCTTCGGGCGCAAGACCCTCGCCAGCCTGACGATGCCCTGGTGCACCTACACCGACCCCGAGGTCGCCCACATCGGGCTCTACGAGCACGAGGCCGACGCCCGGGGCGTCGCCGTCGACGTCCACCGGGTGCCGCTCGCGAGCAACGACCGCGCCCGCTGTGACGGGGAGGAGGAGGGCTTCGTGAAGATCCTGGCCCGCCGGGGCCGGGGCGAGATCCTCGGTGCGACGGTCGTGGCGAGCCACGCCGGCGACCTGATCGCCACCCTCTCGGTGGCGATGGCGGGCAGGGTGGGCCTCGGGACGATCGCCGGGGCGATCTTCCCCTACCCGACCCAGGCCGAGGCGATCAAGGGCGCCGCCAACCTCTACATGCGCTCGAGGCTGACGCCGACCCTGCGACGGCTCTTCGAACGCGTCCTCGCCTGGCGACGGGGCGCCGCCCGCGGGCGCTAGCGGAAGAGCGGCCCGTGGAGCCAGCGCAGCCCCCAGGCCAGCGCGATCCCGAGGAGTGGGAGCCACACCGGGAGCCCGCGCAACGCCGAGAGCCCGGGCGTGATCCAGAAGGGGGTGCGCGCGAGCCAGGCGCGAAACGCCTCGCCCTCGGTGGCGGCCTTGCGCCGATCCTGGTGCCAGCAGCCGAGCACGGCGAAGACCGGAAAGCCCGCCCAGAACGCCACGTCGGTCGCGAAACCCATGAAGGGCAGGTGGAGCGCGCCGAAGAGCCCGACGCCGCCGAAGAGCGGGTGCCGCGTGATGGCGTGGAGCGGGGCCACCGCCTCGGCGTCCGCGGCGGGGGCGCCGAGGGACGCGGGGCTCGGCCGGGCGAAGCTCCCGACGACGAGCATCCAGGCCAACGCCTGGAGCGCGTAACACACCCAGCGCACCGCCTCGGGCACCGCCCAGGCGTAGAGCAGCGGACCCTCGTGACGGTGTGACGCGTAGACCCACACCAGTGGGATGAAGGTGGCGAAGGCCGCGAGGGAGTAGACGGCGAGGAAGCCCCGGTCGCCGAGCCGCGCCACGAGGGCGGGGCGCAGCCGCACGCTCGAGAGCCCCATGTGGGTCGCGGCAAAGAGGATCCAGATCGAAACGATGCAGAGCGCCATGCCCATGACTAGTGGTACCGCGCCATCACCTGGGTGGCGAAGTCGCGCATCTGGCCCACCGGATCGTCGGTCACCTGGAAGGCGAAGTGGGTGAGCCCCTCCGCGTCGAGGGCGCGGATGCGTTCGACCACCGCGTCCGGCTCGTCCACCATCGCCACCGCGTCCGCGAGGGCGGGTCCCAGGAACTCGCGCTCTTCTTCCCGCGCGTAGATCAGATGGCCTTCGTGGAGCACGAGGTGGCGGGTCTCCGGATCGAGGGCCTCGGCGTACTTGCGATAGCGACCGACGAGCTCGGCGAGCTCCCCGGGCAGCGGGAGGAGCCCCTCCTCCCACTCGACCTGGACGTGGAGGAAGTTCGTCATGAACCCCTCGAGACTGCGCTGGACCCGCTCGCTGGCCGAGGTCTCTCCCGGGCGGAGCAGCGCCAGGGGGTAGAAGGCCTTGGTGGGGACGCTGCCGGCCGAGCGACCCGCCGCCACCGCGGCGGCGTCGATCTGCTCGCGGGCGGCGCGGAGCCCCTCCGGCGCCAGCCCGAAGGAGAGGTGCGCGTCGCACTCGGCGCCACAGAAGGCCATCGTCTTGGGCCCAAAGGCCGAGAGCGTGAGGGGAATCGGTCGGTCGAGACGCAGGAACTCGCGGTCGGGGTGGAGGAAGCGCACCGGGTGGCGCTCGCCCTCCTCTTCGTGCCACGCCGTCTCGCCGCGGAGCAGCGCCTGGATCAGTCGAATGTCGCGCTTCATCCGCTCGAGGGGCACCGGGCGCAGCCCCATGGTGAGCCGGGCGGTGTTGCCGTTGCCGACGCCGAGCTCCACCCGACCCGGAGCGAGCTGAGCGATCGTCGCGATCGAGTGGGCGACCACCGGCGCCATCCGGGTGCTCGGGACCGCCACCCCGGTGCCCAGCCGGATGCGCTGGGTCTCGTGGGCGGCTAGGGCCATCGTCGCGTAGACATCCGAGTAGATCATCTGCGAGTCGTAGAACCACGCCTGGTCGAAGCCCAGACGTTCCGCCTGTTGCACGAGGTCGTAGTCCCCCACCCGCGAGGTGAACACCACTCCGAACTCCACGACGTCTCCTCCTCCCGCGGGCGCGGGCTTCGCCCCGCCCCATTCTATACCGTGCGCCGTCGTGCCCGAAGCCGCCGCCGCGCAATCCCCCGGGCCGGCTCCCGCGCCCCCCCCGTCCGGCGTCTTCCCGGGCTGGTGGGTCGTCGCCGCGCTCTTCGTGATCCTGATGACCGCCTCGGGGCTGGCCTTCTACAACCTCCAGGTCTTCCTCCACGCCCTCACCCAGGAGGGCGTGATCGGGCTGAACCTCGTCTCGTGGGCGATCGGGTTCTTCTTCGTCGTGAACGGCCTCGCGGGGCTGGGCGTCTCGGTGCTCCTCGAGCGCTTCCCGGCGCGCTACGTGATCGCCGTGGGAGGGGTCGTCGCCGGGGCGAGCCTCGCGTTCCTCGGGCGGGTCGCCGACACGACCCAGCTCTTCGTGGTGTTCGGGATCCTCGGGCTGGGCTTTCCCGCAACGAGCTTGATCCCGGCCATGACCGTCGTGACCCGCTGGTTCGTCGAGCGGCGCTCGGTGGCGGTCTCGGTGGTGTCCACCGGGCTCTCCCTCGGTGGGATCCTCTTCACGCCGGTCTGCGCCCGGGCGATCGAGCTCCACGGCTTCGCGGCCGTGAGCCACTGGATCGGTCTCGCCTACGTCGTCGGCGTGGTCCCGCTGGCGTTGCTCCTGGTGCGAGACCAACCGGAGCCCACAGCGGGGCAGGCGACGAGCGCGGACGACGCGCCGCCACCGGGGGTGGCCTACCGCGACGCGGTCTCGAGCCGCTACTTCGTCTGGCTGGGCGCCGCCTACGTCGGCATCATGCTGGCCCAGGTCGGGGTGCTCCAGCATCTCTACAACGCGGTCGCCGCCCGGGTGGACACCGAGTTCGCGCGCCGGGTGATCCAGATCCTCGCGGGATCGAGCGTCGTCGGACGATTCGCTGGCGGTTTCATCCTGCTGCGCGTGCCCATCCGTCCGGCGACGGCGGTGCTGATCGCGGTGCAGGGTCTCGCGCTGGGAAGCCTGGCCTACGCCACCACGCCCGGGGCCATCGCGATCTCGGTCGTGGGCTTCGGCCTCGTCGTGGGCAACCTGCTGATGATCCAGCCGCTGCTCCTCGCCACCGCGTTCGGCGTGCGCGAATACGGGCGCATCTACTCGACGAGCCAACTGGTCTCGACCGTGGGCTACGCCACGGGCCCCGGCGTCGTGGCGTTGCTCTCGACCCGCTTCGGCGGCTACGACGTGGCCTTCGCCGTGGCCGCCGGCGCGAGCGCGCTGGCGCTCCTCTGTCTCGCGCTGGCCGGTCGCCCGGCCGCCGAGCACTAGCTCCCGAGGGCCCCCGTCTTGCGCAGCGCCTCGATCTGGGCGGTGTCGTAGCCGAGCTCGCCCAGGACCTCGTCGGTGTGCTCGCCGAGACGCGGTGCGCGGGTCGCTTCGCGCTTGGCCTCGCCCTGGAGCCAGATCGGGCTGTTCACCACGTCGCTGCGGCCGTGCTCGTCGTGGTCGATGCCCACGAAGAGGTCGTTGGCCAGCATCTGCGGGTCGTGGGGCGCCTCGTCGGTGCGGCCCACCACGCTGAAGGTGATCTGCGCGTCGTCGAGGATCTTCTTCCACTCGGCGAAGTCGCGGCCGACGAAGGTGCGCTCGAGCTCCTGGGCCAGCACCTGGGCGTGCTGGTTGCGCGACTTCTGGTCGCGGAAACGCCCGTCGTCGAGCAGGTCCTGACGCTCGATGGCCGCGGCGAAGCGCGCCCAGTCCTTGTCGGGGGTGATCACGATGAGCAGGATCCAGCGCCCGTCCCGGGTGGGATACTGGTTGATCAGTGCGTTGGGCGGGTTCTCGCGGCGCACCCCCTCGAAGGGCGGACAGCCGGCCAGCATCGACGAGATCATGCAGGAATTGGCCCAGGCGCCGTTCGCCATCAGCGAGCTCGATACCTTGGACCCCTTGCCGGTCTTCTCGCGTTTGTAGAGCGCGAGGACGATACCGCCGAAGAGCGCCATCGCACTCGGGTGATCGCCCATCCCGGCCGCCGAGAGGGCGGGCTCGCCGTCGGGGGGGCGCACGACGTCCATCAACCCGGTGCGCGCCCAGTAGGCGGTGGCGTCGAAGCCGGGCTTGTCGATCTCGTCGCCGTTCTCGCCGTAGCCGGTCACCTGGGCGTAGATCAGCCGCTCATTCTCCGGGGCGAGGTCCTCGTAGCGGATCTTGAGACGCTCGAGGACCCGGGGCGGGAAGTTCGTCACGAAGACGTCGGTGTCGCGGATCATCTCGCGCAACACGTCACGGGCGGCGTCGACCTTGACGTCGAGGACGATCCCGCGCTTGTTGCGGTTGTCGTGCTGGAACATGTAGTCGAGATCGTTTGGCGGAAAGGGCGGAGCCATGTGGGTGTAGCGGTACGGGTCGCCGATACCGGGCCCCTCGACCTTGATCACCTCGGCGCCGAAGTCCGACATCACGGTCGTGCTCGCGGGCCCGAAGATGTAGGTCGCCATATCGATCACCCGGATACCGGAGAGAATCCCGTCACTCATTGCGCTTGCGCCTCCTCGCCCCGCAGGGCCCGGGCAGTGTACCTCCGGCCGGCCCCATCGGCCGTCGTCCTCGGCGCCCGCCCCCCACGCGTCGAAGCCGGGGCCCCGCGATGCGGCGTGGGTCCGGGCCCCGCGATGCGGCTTGGGTCCGGGCACCGCGATGCAGCGCGGGTCCCGCGGCCCCGGTACGCTCCCCACGCCCTTTCGCCCGAGGACCCCCATGGACCTGCAAGACGTCATCCGCAGCAACAACACGTGTCGCTACTACCGCCCCGACCCGGTGCCCGACGAGGTCCTCGAGCGCGTGATCTCGGCGGCCCGTTTCGCGCCGAATGGCGGAAACCGACAGCCGGTGCGCTTCGTGGTGGTGCGCGACGCCGCGACCAAGGAGGCGCTCCGCGACCTCTACCTCCCCTACTGGAACGCGTACATCAAGGCGGCTTCCGGCGGGGAGATCCGGGTCGGGATCCTCCCCAAAGCGGCGCGGGACGCCGACACCTTCGCCAACCACCTCCACGAGGTTCCGGTCCTGCTGATGGTGTGCGCACGTCTCGAGGACGTGCACCCGACCGACCACGAGCTCGGGCGGCTGAGCGTCGTCGGCGGCGCCTCCATCTACCCGGCCGTCCAGAACCTCCTGCTCTCGTGTCGGGAGGAGGGGCTGGGAAGCGCCCTCACCACCCTGCTGTGTCACGAGGAGCCGAAGATCAAGGAGCTCCTCGCGATCCCCGAGGACATCTCGGTCGTCGCCACCCTCGCGATCGGCTACCCCGAAAAGCCCTTCCCGACCCGGCTGAGCCGGCGGCCCGTCTCGGAGATCGCCTTCCTCGAACGCTACGGCGATCCGCTGCCCACGCGCGGTGACGGCTCGTGAGCGATCTGCGCACACCCCGCTCGGGCGAGCTGCGGAGCGCGAGCTGATGGCCGGGGGCTTTGGGCGCTACACGGTCCTGTTTCTGGCGCTGGGCCTCGTGCTCTGGGCCTACCACCGCAATCTGCAGCCCGAGCGCGAGCCCCTCGAGCTTCCCGACCACCCGCTGATCCGCGCCAAGCTCGAATCCGAAGAGCTCCTGAACGACGGGCTCGCGATCGCCCGGGCGCTCCTGGTGAAGGACGGGGAGTTCAAACCCTTCGCCTCGGGGCTCACCCACGAACGTCACGTCGAACGGGTCGCCGGAGTGTCGCGCGGCGAGCGGAGCTCCCGGGAGATCGTCGACCTCCTCGAGCGGAGCCTGCGCGGCGAGGCCGACGAGCGCAACTACCGCGCGATCGCCATCGTGTCCGACGTGCGCTTCGAGGTGGAGGGGGTGCCCGAGCCGCAGACCGCGGTGCAGGTCACCCTCGAGCACCGCGAGGGCTACTGCGTCGACGTGATCGCGCGCTACATCCGCCGCAACGACACGATCGAGTACGACCAGATGCTGGCCTCGCCCCGCACGGGACGGGTCTTTGTCGACTGCCACCCCGCGAGCACCCCGCCGGCCGGGGAGTCCCGGGGCATCGTGGAGAGCTGAGCCATGGAGCTGCGCGGGTCGTGTCACTGTGGGGCGGTGCGCTTCCGCCTCGACTCCGAACACCCCTACCCGTTCAACCTCTGTTACTGCTCGATGTGTCGCAAATGCGCCGGCGGTGGGGGCTACGCGATCAACCTCGGCGGCGACCAGGCCTCCCTCGAGGTCGACGGGCGCGACGCCGTGAGCGTCTACCGGGCGACCCTCGAGTCCGGCGAACGGAGCCCCCTCGAACGCCACTTCTGCGGCACCTGCGGGACGATGCTCTGGGTCTGGGATCCGCGTTGGCCGGAGCTGGTCCATCCCTTTGCCTCGGCGATCGACAGCGAGCTCCCGGCGGCTCCCGAGCGCACCCATCTCATGCTCGGCTCGAAGCCGGGCTGGGTACCGGTCCTCAGCGAAGCCCGCGACCTCGAGTTCGACGCGTACCCCGAGGAGTCGATCGCCGCCTGGCACGAGCGGCTGGGGCTCGTCTCGAACGCTCCCCCAAAGACCTGAGCCGCGCCCACCCGCACCGGGCACCGGGTCGGGGCGCGTTCCTCGCGGCCTCCGGCGCGCTCCATGAGGACCACACCGGTCGCGACCTCAGGCGGGCTCCTCGAGGAACACACAGGTCTCGCATTCGCCGGCAGCGGCGGCGAGCTGCTCGTCGAGGTCGCACTGGTACTGCGGGGTGTCGAAGCGCTCGACGCGATCGTCGTCGTGGCCGCCGCCCGCGGCGTCCGGGTCGGGGCGCATGACGCGGTCCTTCCAGGCGTCGTCGTCGGTCCAGGTGTAGGGGAGCGTCTCGATCTGCCCCGGGGTGTCCGCGGCGGCGAAGATGCGCAGTGCGTCGCGCAAGATCGCGCGCTGACCCTCAGGGTCGTGGGGCTTCCCGGTGGTGTGGCCGAGCGGGAAGTCCAGATACGCCGCGCGGGGCGGGTGCGCCGCCCGGGTAATCGAGTAGGCGCTGGTCATCGAGAGCGTGGGGATCCCCGCCGCCTCGAGCTCTCTCGCGATCAGTCCCACGGACTGATGACACACCGGTCAGACCGGCACGAGCAGGGCGAGGTCGACCTCGTCCTCGAGCAAGCGATCGCGAAAGGCCGGCGCGAGGACGTCGCGCACTTTCCGCGAGGAGTAGATCCCACCCATGAAGGTGTAGGCCCGCGGCGCCAACGACCCGATCTCGCCGGCCTCGACCAGCTCGCGGAGCCGGTCGAGGGGGAAGACCACGTTGGGGTCGCTGCGCGCATCGGTCAGGTCGTAGGCGAAGTGCGTGGCGCGGAGCTTCTCCGTGGGGGTGCTGGTGTCGATCTCGCGATAGCTGATGTCGTCCTTGTAGTGGAAGGCGACCTGGCCCTCGACGTAGATACCCCCCGACGCGATCAGCCCGAGCCGGCTCTCCGCAATGGGCTTGCGCAGCGGGGTCCACGCCGGCGGCGTCTCGCTCTCGACCCACTTGTAGACGGGGTAGCCGAGGGCGCTGTACTGCTCGCGGGTGCGTTCGATGTAGTCGACCGGCGGTCGTGTCTGGGCCACGGGTTCTCCAACGGGGCCGGCTAGCGGCCGTGGAAGACGGGCTGGCGCTTCTCGACGAAGGCCTTGGCGGCGTCGAGGTGGTCTTGCGTCGTCCCGCAGTGGTTGTGGTAGCTGACCTCGCGGTCCATGTAGCTCTCGAGGTCGTCGGCGAGGGCGCGGTTGATGTTCTCTTTCATGTAGCGATAGGCGATCGACGGCCCGCTGGCGAGCTGCTGGGCGAAGACCTCGACCTCCTTCTCGAAGGTCTCGGCGGGAAACACCCGGGTGGCGATGCCGAGTTCGAGGGCGGTCTGGGCGTCGACGCGCTCGGAGAGCAGGTAGAGCTCCTTGGCCCTGGCCTCGCCGACCAACCGGGTGAGGAACCAGCCGCCGCCGTAGTCGCCGCTGAAGCCGACCTTGGCGAAAGCCGTGGTGATCACGGCGTTGTCGGCGAAGAGGCGGAAGTCGCAGGAGAGGGCGATCGAGAGCCCCGCCCCCGCCGCGGGCCCGGGAAGCGCCGCGATCACCGGCTTGGGCATGGCGTGGAGCGCGCCGGAGGTGGCGCGTTGGCTGAGACGCTGCTTGTGCACGCGCTGGTCGAAGCTTCCCCCGGACGATGCCGCGCCTTTGGCAAACTCCTTCACGTCTCCGCCGGCGCAGAAGGCGCCCCCGGCGCCCGTCAGCACCACGCAGCGCACGTCTTCGGCGCGCTCGACCTCGCGCAGGGTCTGGTCGAGGGCGTCGAGCATCTCTCCCGAGAGAGCATTGCGGCGCTCGGGGCGATTCATGGTGAGGGTGGCAACACCGGCGCGCACCTCGGCCAACAGGTGATCGGTTCCGGTCTCGATCGCGCGGTCGCTCATCGTCGCGTCTCCTTGGGGTCCTGGAGCGGCCCAGTGTACCGAAGGCCGGCTCCGCGCCGGACGGCGCAGCGGACCTGGTATGGTCCGCCGATGCTCCTCTGCACCCTCGAGGACGGGATCCAGGTGGGATGGCGCGAGGTGGGCGCGTCCCCCGAGGCGGGCGCGGCCGACCCGCGCGTCCCCTGCGTGTGGATCCACGGCGGCTCGGTCGAGGACTCCTCCTACGTGGTCGACGACCACGCGCCCTTCACCGATCGGCTGCGCGTGCTGTGCCCGGACGTCCGGGGACACGGCGCCTCGCAGAAGTTCGGTGAAGGGCGCGAGGTCGTCGTCCACGTAGGAGGAGTCCTCGACCGAGCCGCCGTGGATCCACACGCAGGGGACGGGCGGGGCG
>JANQRO010000260.1 GCA_028284525.1 Myxococcota bacterium
CTGCGCCGCGGCAACAGCGCGCCCTCCGAGCCGAACGCGCCCCAGGTGGCGAGTCGCCATGACGGCACCCGCGCGCGCGACGTCCCCTCCGATCCCTACACCGAGAACGACCCGGCGGAAGGCGTCCGGCAGCGCTTCGACGACGACGGCGACGGGCGCCCCGACCGCGAAGAGACCTACGACCGCGAGGGCCTCCTCGCCGAGAGCGCCGAAGACGCCAACGGCGACGGGACTCTCGACACCTGGACGCGCTACCGCAACGGCGCGCCGCTGCGACGGCGCGCAGACCTCGACGGCGACGGCATGATCGACGCATGGACCTACTACGCCGACGGCGGCCTGGACGTCGCGCGCCTCGAGCGCGACACGACCGGTGACGGCTACCGCGATCAGATCGATTTCTTCGACGGCGGCGAACTCGCCCGCCGCACCCAGGATGCCGATGGCGATGGCTTCCCGGAGCGCGTCACGCGCTTCGGGCCCGACGGGCGCCCGACACAGCGGGACGAGGATTCCGACGGAGACGGCGCCCTCGACACGCGCTCCTTCTACGAGGGGGGTCGTCTCACCCGCCGCATCCTGCTGAACGACGACGAGCGCTGGGAGCCCTGAGCGTGCCCCGCACCCCCGTCCAGGCCCTCGCCTTCCTCGCCGGTCTGTGGCTCGCCCTGTGGCTGCTGCTGCCGTTCTGGGCGACGCCCGCGTCCGCCGACGCGGCCCGCGGCGAGGGGTTCGCGGCCCTCGAACGCCAGATCTTCGAGCGTGTGAACCAGACGCGCTCGCGTCACCACCTGGTGACGCTGCGCCGCGATCCGGCCCTCGACGCGGTCGCGCGCGCACACAGCGAGGACATGGCGCGGCGGCGCTACTTCTCCCACACCACGCCCGAGGGAGTGAACCCGGTGGGACGGCTCCAGCGCGGCGGCGTGGTCGGCTTCGCCCTGGCGGCCGAGAACGTCGGGATGACCTCGCGCCCGGATCCCACCGCCGAGATCCACGACGGGTGGCTGGCGTCCCCGGTCCACCGCAAGAACCTGATGGCGCCCGCGTTCAACACGAGTGGGGTCGGCGTCGCCGTCGGGCCCGACGGCACGCTGTACTACACCCAGCTCTATACCAGCGTGCCGCGTCCCTGAGGGTCCGAACGAGCCCCGAGACGCCGGGCTCAGAGCATCAGACGGGCGGACTCGATGCGTCGGTCGTTCCAGTAGACGTCGATCGGCCGCGACAGGTCGAACCCCTCCGGCAACACGATGTAGCCGAGGGCGACGGCGTCGCGGGCCTGGGGACCCACCGCGCCGCGCAGCAAGCCGATCTCCGCGCGGTTGCCGGCGTGGGGCTGGAACGCCTGCTGGCCCTGGACCAGGGTGAAGTGCGGATGAAACTCGGTGGCTTGGGCAGCGACGGACGAAAAGAGCAGGACCTCGCGCGCGGTGCCGCGATCCACCAGGCCCCCCTGCTCCGCGCGGTCGCGGAACGCTCGCGAGTGGGCGAACGAGACCCGCAGTCGCTCGCGTCCGCCCTCGCTGTCCACGAAGTGCACAGGGCTGCGCTGCTGCGAGAGCTCGACCAGGACGAAGAGGTCTCGGACCTCCCCCTCGCTGAGCCCGAGCTGGCGGACGCGATCGGAGGCGCTGGGTGCGGGTGCGCTCTCGGGCGGCGGCGCCGACACGGCGGGCGGCGTGCTCGCCGTCTCGGGACCCCCGCGCCGGACGTCCTCGGCGCGTTCGAGGAGGTGGTAGGGGTTGCGACCGACGTCCGCGCGTTCCCGGTACACCTCCCACAGGTAGGGCCGCGGGAGATTCTCCGGGCGCAGCGGCGGCATCTTGGAGGGCTCGACCTCCTTCGCGCCCTCGCAGGGGATCTGCGCCGCGGTCTTCACGATGAAGATGCTCCCGTCGGGGCAGACGCCGGCGAGGGCGTGGGCGCTGCCCGCGGCGCCGATGGCCAGCAGGCCCGCTGCGGCGGAGCGGAGACGAGACCGAGTGCGTGTGCGCGTGGATGCCAAGCGACCCCTCCGGCGTCCGTAGACGCGCTGTTGGCGCTTCAATCCTAAAAGAAAACAGATAGTAATTTCAATAATTTGAGATGATTTTCGAGATCATTTCGAGAGTGACGAGTTAGCCTGTCCCGGCCGGGGGTTGTCCCCGCCTCTTGCGCGCGCGCAGCCGGTCGACGTGCTCGAGCAGTCGCCGCCGTTCCTCACTGCGCAACGGCCGCGCCTCTCCAGGCGCGAGACGACCGAGCCGGAGCGGCCCCATCCGGACCCGCACGAGTCGTTGCACCGGGTGCCCGAGAAAGGCCAGGGATCGTCGGATCTGCCGTTTCTTGCCCTCGCGCAGGGTGAGACGAAAACGCGTCGTCGGGCGCTGGCCGCCCTCGCGACGCACCGCGGACACCTGGGCTTTGGCGGTGCGCCCGTCTCGCAATGGCAACCCGGCCTCGAGGCGGCGCAGGTCTTCGTCTCCGAGGTGCCCGCGGACCGTCACCGCGTATTCGCGCTCGTTGCCGAGGGAGGGGTGGAGCAGGACGTGGGCGGTGTCGCCGTCGTTGGTCAAGAGCACGAGTCCCTCGGTGTCGCGATCGAGTCTCCCGACCGGCGCGAGCCCGGAGGCCTCGAGGGGGACGCGCTCGACGAGGGTGGCCCGCCCTTGGGGATCCCGACGGGTCGTGATCACGCCGCGGGTCTTGTGGGCGATCCAGTAGACGAAGCGCGCCCGCGGGAGCGGGCGGCCATCGACCTCGATGCGCTGGGTCGCCGGGTCGGCGCTCGCGCCGAGGGTGGCGGGGGTGCCGTCGACCCGCACCCGGCCGGCGCGGATGAGCTCCTCCGCCGCGCGGCGCGACGCGACGCCCGCCGCGGCGAGCAGTTTCTGTAGACGCTGCGCGGGCACGCGCCCGGCTAGTGGATGGCGGGACCGGCCTCATCGAGGAGATCCGGGTCGGCGGCCTCTGCCGCGGTCTCGGAGGGGGTGTCGGCCTCCGCGGACGTCTCCGCAGCGGGCTGGGCCGCCTCGTACTCGGCGAGGAGCTCCTCCATCTCCCGCAGCGTGGGCAGATCGGACAGGGAGTTCAGTCCGAGCACCTCGAGAAAACGCCGCGTGGTGGCGTAGAGCATCGGCCGGCCCGGCACCTCGCGGTGTCCCGCGACGCGGACGAGCTGACGCTCGAGCAGACTTCGCAAGACCGGACCCGCCTCGACGCCGCGGATGTGCTCCACCTCGGCCCGTGTGAGGGGCTGGCGGTAGGCCACGATCGCCAGCGTCTCGAGGGCCGCGGCCGAGAGCCGGAGCGGGGGTGCCGGGCGCAGCGCGCGCAGCATCGGCGCCAGCGACTCGAGGGTGCGCAGCTGGTAGCCCCCCGCCACCTTCTCGACCCGGAACGCCCGGCCCTCGGTCTCGTAGTCCTCGTTGAGCTCGCGCAGGAGAGCGTGCACGGTCTTGGTGTCCGTGTCGGGGATGAGGTTCGACAATCGCTTGGCGGTGACCGGGCTGGCGGACGCGAAGAGCGCCCCCTCCACCCACTGCTTCTGTTCTCGGCGATCCATGGGTCCTCCGCGTCGCGTCGCTGCGTCGCTCACTCGAACGACGGGTCCGTCGGGAGCGCCGGCGCCGCACTGGCCCGACGCAAGTGGATCGGCCCGCTGGGCGCCCCGGCCGCGTCCGTGCTCTGGAACACCCGGAGCACCGCGAGCCGCGCGAGCTCGAGCAGTGCGAGAAAGGTCGCGACCACCGTCGACCGAGGCGGCCGTGCCCCCCCGAGCTCCTCGAGCATGGCCATCAACTCGACGCTCGGAGCGCGCTCGAGGGCGTCGACGATGGCGACCATCTGCTCCCGGACGGTCACGGGCTCGGCAAAGACCTGGTGCGCCCGGTCCTCGGGCTCGGCGCGCTCGAGCACCCGGCGAAACGCCTCCACCAAGGGCAGCAGCGACACCGCGACGTCGCGCTCGGCTTCCGGCACCGGCTCCGGCGCGAGCCCCGGCGGGGCGAAGCGATCCCGCCCCAGTCTGGGTAGAGCGTCGATCTCCTGGGCCGCCTCCTTGAAGCGCTGGTACTCGAGGAGGCGAGCGATCAAGGCGGCGCGCGGGTCCTCCTCCTCGGCCTCCTCCTCGGCCTCGTTGGGCGGCAGCAGGAGCTTGGATTTGATCCAGGCGAGGGTCGCCGCCATGACCAGATATTCCGCGGCGATGTCCAGATGCAGCTCGCGCATCACGTTCAGGTAGGAGAGGTACTGATCGGCGACCTGAGCGATCGGGAGATCGGTGATCTCGAGCTCGTTCTCGCGGATCAGATGGAGGAGCAGATCGAGCGGGCCCTCGAAGACCGGGAGCCGGATCGGGCATCCGCCCGTGAGGGGGAACTCCACCGGGGCGGCGACGCCCCCCCCGACGGTCAGCGGAGCGCCGTCGTCCGTCGGAGCGCGGTCCGACGGAACAAGAGGCGGAGTGATCGGCTCGGTCGGCGCCATGGGCGCTCCGCGGAGAGGAAGACTGCACAGTCGGG
>JANQRO010000262.1 GCA_028284525.1 Myxococcota bacterium
GCGCCATCCCCGCCACCAGGTGGCGGGCAGATCGGACGCCGCGTCGGGGGCGGCGCCGGGGGAGAGGGAGAGCGCCGGGGCGGGCGAGTCCCACGCGCCGGAGAGCGGGGTGAGCCCCAGCGGAAGACCCGAATCCGGCGAGGCGCGGGGCTGCGCGGACGCGGGGCTCGGGACGCCGACGGCGAGGAGCCACCACACGGGAACCGAGACCAGCCGGAGGAACCAGGGACGGGCTCGGCGTCTCACGTCGATCATTGCCTCCTCCAATCTGGCGGGAACCAGGCGGGTGTGGAAGTGGCGAATCGGACCAAACGCTGTTTGGATCTTGATGGATCGACCGAGGGCCGCAACGCGTGCACGAGCCCGGCGATTTGTCGTAGGCCGCGACGCGCTGCGCTAAGGGTGCGACGCCGCCAGGGGGGCGGCGGAGTGCGCGCGACACGAGCAATGCGACAACAACTCTCTCTCAGCGTGGTGGATCAGTCCCCCGTCCGACGGGGCGGGAGCGCCGCTGACGCGCTGCGCGAAACCATCGAGCTCGCGGTGAAGACGGAGGCGCTGGGCTATCGGCGCTACTGGCTCGCCGAGCACCACAACCTGCCGGGCTTTGCCGGAACGGCGCCCGAGATCCTGATCGGTCAGATCGCGGCGCGCACCCACACCCTCCGCGTCGGCAGCGGTGGCGTCATGCTCTCCCACTACAGCGCGCTGAAGGTGGCGGAGACCTTCACCATGCTCGAGTCGCTCTTCCCGGGCCGTGTCGATCTGGGGCTCGGGCGCGCTCCGGGGAGCGATCCACGCACCGCCACCGCGTTGGTGTATCCGGGGACGCGGCGTGACGTCGAGCTCTACCCGGAGCAGCTCGACGACCTACTCGTCTACCTCTCGGGTGGATTCGAGGCCGGGCACCACTTCGCCGGCATCCGACCCAGCCCCACGCCCGGGCCACCACCCGAGGTGTGGCTTCTGGGCTCGGGGCTCGACTCCGCGGTGATGGCGGCCGAGCGCGGGCTCCCCTTCTCCTTCGCCCATTTCTTCGGAACCAGCGCCGACTACGCGCCACAGGTCGCCGACCACTACCGGCGCTACTTCCGGCCGAGCGCCCAGTGTCCCGAACCGCATCTCAACGTGAGTGTGCAGGTCGTGTGCGCCGACACCACCGACGAGGCGAGGGCCCTGGCCTCGAGTCTGGCGATGGCGCGGCTCAAGCTCGCGACGGGCCAACCGGGTCCGATCGTCCCCCCCGAAGAGGCCTTGGCGCACCCCTTCACCCCGGAGGAGCGGGCCTTTGTCGAGAGCTACGAGCGCGTCACAGTGATTGGCGACCCCGGCTCTGTCGCGGCGCAGCTCGAGGCGATCGCCGAGAGCTGCGGCACCCGCGATCTCGGCGTGGTGACGATCTGCTTCGACTTCGCGGCGCGGGTGCGCTCCTACGAGCTGGTCGCGGAGGCCTGTCAGCTCGCGGCCCCCGGCTAGGGCGCGTCGTCCTCGGCGGGGGCGTCGCGGTCGCCGGCCGATCCCGCCTCGGCGTCGCCGGCGCTCGGCGGATCGGGGTCGGGCGGTGGCCGCGCGGGCAGCAGGAACGCCGCCCCGAGGAGGACGGCGA
>JANQRO010000265.1 GCA_028284525.1 Myxococcota bacterium
GACCGACCTCCAGTTCGTCGGCGTCAACGAGATCACCGTCCAGGACGTCATGGACTCGCGAGTCATCGCGGACCCGCTGCACCTCCTCGAGTGCTGCATGGTCAGCGACGGGGGCGGCGCCATCGTCATCGCCTCCAAGGACGTCGTGAAGGACACCAAGAAGCCGCCGGTCTGGCTGATCGGCAGCGGCGAGGCCACCAAGTACCGCGAGAACGGTGGCGACATCACCACCAGCGCCGGTGCCCAGGGCGCCCCGATCGCCTTCGCCGAGGCAGGCGTTACCCCCGACCAGATGGACATCGCGATGATCTACGACTCGTTCTCGATCACCGTCGCCGTCATGCTCGAGGACCTCGGCTTCTGCAAGAAGGGCGAAGTCGGCGACTACATCTCCGGCGGTCGCCTGAAGTTCGACCAGGACGGCGGCCCCGCCCTCAACACCGACGGCGGCGGCCTCAGCTCCAACCACCCTGGTATGCGCGGCATCTTCCTGCTCCTCGAGAGCGCCCGCCAGCTCCGAGGTGAATCAACCTCCCAGGTCGACGGCGCCAAGCTCGCCGTCGCCCACGGCAATGGCGGACTGCTCGGCGGGAACCACACCGGCGGCACCACCATCCTCGCCGCCGACTAGTTCGAAGAAAGGACAGCACCATGTCGAAGCGACCCATGCCCCAGTTCTTCGAGCCTGACACCCAGTCGTTCTGGGACGCGACGAAGGAGAAGAAGCTCCTCTATCAAGACTGCGTCGACTGCGACGAGGTGGTCTTCACCCCGCGCGCGCACTGCACCATCTGTGGCAGCGACAAGCTCGTCGAGAAAGAGTCCAAGGGCGAAGGGACGGTTTACACCTACTCCGTCGTCCGCCAGAACCGGAACCCCGCGTTCGCGGACCTCGGCGCCTACGCCCTCGCGTACATCGACCTCGACGAGGGCTTCCGCATGCTCTCCAACGTGGTCAACGTCGAGAACCCGCTGACCGACGTCAGCATCGGCCAGCGCGTCAGAGTCGTCTTCGAGGAGCAGGAAGAGGGCGACTACCTCATCCCGCTCTTCGAGCCGATCTAGCCCGCCACCGTCCGAGGCCAAACACGAAGCGGCGCCCCATCGGGCGCCGCTTCTGATCCCGAGGCTCGAGACGACCTACACTCTCGTTCCGCATCGCGACCGATCGAGGAAGGCCACCGGTGCTCTACGAATACCGCCACGCGGCCCGCCGCAAGCGCGGCTGCCCCGAAACCTTCGAACTCCGCCGCAGCGTCGCCCAACGCGACGCCGACGCTCCCTGCCCCAAGTGCGGCACCACCGACACCGAGCGCCTCAAGTTCCAGGCCTTCGCCTTCCCCGCTCGCTTCGACGCCGACGCCGCCCGCGCACCCAAGCCCCCCGGCAGCGGCCCATACGACGACCACACCCGCGCCAACATGCCCGACGACTTCGACAGCGACGTCGCCCACCTCTAGCTCGGCCTCCCGAGCCATGGGATTCCGTCCCGGCGCTTCAGTCCGGCTTCGCAAGTAGAGGAACGTCGACGAGGGCGAAGCGCCTTCTGATCAGGGGGCGCGGGGGCCGAAGGCCCCAGCTGAGGAATCGGGGTGAGCCCTCGAGGGTGAGCCCTCGCGCTAACCGCCCGGCGCCCCGCCGGCCACCTCCCGAGGGGGCGCGGACGTCCGGCGCGTAGTTAGGAACCGCACCACCCCGACCACCGCCGCCGCCGGCATCGTGATCATCGGCAACCCGACCGACAGGGCGGCGAGCGCGGTCCAGATCGTCGCCGATCGCCCCACGCCGTGCCGTCGAGCCGCTAACACTGCGATCGTCGCGAAGATCAGCGCGAACACGCCACCGGCCGCGTGCCAGATCAGCGTCGACTCGTTGCCCTCGAATGGCTCCGCGTCTCCCGAGGAGCCGACCACGATCAGCACGCCAAGCATCAGCTGCGCGCAGAGAGTTCCGAGGAACGCCAGCAACGCCGTGCGCCCGAGCTGGCCACGTGGACGGCGCCGCGCCCAGTCGGCCGCGACGACTCCGAGGGCGAACGCGGCCGCCGCGACCACGATCCAGCGGTTGAGCTCATGCATCGTCGTGAGCAAGTCAGTGAGATCGGACATGTGAGCCTCCTCTGCCCGGTGATCCGGACGGGATTGAGTTCGTTTGACACTTAAAATATCATGTCTCAATAAGAACAGACCCACAACTCCGACAGTTCGTGCTCCTCGTCCTCGCGGGGAGCGCTCCGCTCTACCTCCTCGACATCGCGACCTCGAACAGCGACGAGGTCGTCGACCTCCCGCTCAGCGCCATCGCCGTCGTCATCCCGGTCGCGACAGCGGTCATCGTCACCAGTCGCAACGGCGAATCGGTACGCGACCTTCTCGCGAGCGGCGTCGAGCCGCCCTCGGACCGGCGCGTGCTCTGGTCGGCGGTCGCCGTCGGCGCGATGCCGGCCCTCGTCTTCGCCGCACACGTCCTCTTCGTCGCCCGCGACCCGGACCCGGACGCCGCACGGCTCACGCCGCAGTCGGCCGTCGCGCTCGCGGCCCTCTTCCTCGCCGGCTCCTACGGCGAGGAGATCGGCTGGACCTCACTCGCGACGCGCCGGCTCCTCGCGCGCCACTCCGTGCTCGCGACCGGTTCGCTCGTCGCCCTGCTGTGGACCGTCTGGCACGCCATCCCCTTCATCCAGACCAACCACTCGTGGGGCTGGATCGGCTGGCAGCTCGCCTTCACCGTCGCCTTCCGTGTGCTCATCACCGGCGCCTACGCCGCATCCGGTCGATCGACCTCGGTCGCCATCGGCATCCACGCCTCCTACAACATGGCGTGGTCGTTGCTCCCGAGGATCTGGTCCGCCTACCAGCCCGCCGCGCTCGCGCCGCTGACCGCCGTCGCCGCGCTCGTCTTCGTCTGGGCGGCCAGCCGCGCCCGCGCCCACCACCGAGGCGCCGACCACCGCGACGCTGGCGACCGATGAGCGACGCCGCATACGATCCCGCGATGCAACCGGAAGTCGCCCCGCCCTCCGGCGCCGCCAGGCGCCGCAAGCGCATCCCCGACGAGGAGACCGAGCGACGCGTCCTCGACGCCGCCGTCCGCGCCGTCTCCGAGCTCGGCCTCACCGTCAGCCTCGAGCACCTGAGCTTCGAGGAGATCATCCGCGACGCCGACGTCTCCCGCAGCTCCGTCTACCGCCGCTGGCCCTACAAAGACCTCTTCTTCGCCGACCTGCTGCTCGAACTCGCCCGCTCCACCGACCTCTACGACGAGAGCGACCACCCACTCGTCGACGCGCTCGCCACCATCGAGGAGCGTCGCGACGACCTACGCACCGACGCCGGCCGCCGCGCCCTCGTCGTCGACCTGCTCCATCGCTCGCTCGAACAGGACCTAGAGTCCGTCTACGCCTCCCCCCGCTGGCGCACCTACATCGCCCTCAACGCCACCTTCGCCGGCCTCCCCGACGGCGACCTCCGCGCCCGCGTTGGCGACGCCCTCAAGGCCACCGAGCGCCGCTTCACCGCTCAGCGAGCCGCCCTCCTCGCCCGCGTCATCCCGCTGCTCGGCTACCGCCTCGTCGCACCCCTCGAGGACCCCGACGGCTACGAACTCCTCGCCTACGCCGTCGGCTCCACCTACACCGGCCTCATCATCCGCGCCCTCTCCGACCCCGACCTCCTCACCCACAAGCGCCCCCTCCAACCCCCCGGCGCCCCCCACCCCGACGACTGGTCCACCGCCGCCCTCATCGCCACCACCACCTTCCTCGCCTTCATCGAACCCGACCCCACCAGCACCTGGACCGACAACCACATCACCGAAACCCTCGCCGCCCTCAAAGAGCTCGCCACCCCCCCTAGAGCCGACGGCTAGCGTCGCTCTCCCGAGTATCCGCTTCTCAGATCACGACGACCGCGCGCCGCGAGAAGCGCATCGATGCGCGAAGCGGCTCCCGATCGGGGGTGGGGGGGCGGAGCCCCCGCTGGGTATTAGGGTGGGCGGGTGGGATCTAGATAACTCGGCAAACAACGCCGAAGGCATGCCGCTACCGCGACCAGGGCGCGCCCCTGCCG
>JANQRO010000130.1 GCA_028284525.1 Myxococcota bacterium
GTGAGCGGTCGACTCGCCCGAGCCGCCGATCTCCACGTGATCTCGAGCGAGATCTGCGGTGTGGTCGAGGAGGCCCTCCACCCCGCGAGCCTCACCCTCGAAATCCGCTCCCGCGACGCCGACGGCCTGCGGCGCGAAGCCGCCCGCTCCTTGCCCGTCGCCGAGGCAGAGCGCGCCGACACCCCCTTCGAATGTGGCGCGGGCGAGTTGGCGGTCCCCTTCAAGGCGGAGGGTCGCCTGGTGGCGCTCCTCGTGCTCGGTCGCCCGCTCTCGGGCGCCTACTACAGCGGCGAGGATCGCCAGCTCCTCCAGACCCTCGCCCACCAGGGCGCCGTCGCGATCGAGAACGCCCTCGGGTGGGAGCAGCTCCGCGAGCTCAACCGCGAGCTCGAGACCAAGGTCACCGAGCGCACCTCGGAGCTCGAGAAGATCCTCGACGAGCTACGCGACACCCAGGCCCAGCTCGTGAACCGCGAGAAGATGGCGTCGCTCGGCCAGCTCGTGGCGGGGATCGCCCACGAGATCAACAACCCGATCAACTTCATCCAGGGCAACCTCTACTTCCTGCGTCAGTACTCGAACGCGCTCCAGATCGCGGTGGAACGCTACGAACGCCTCGCCCTCGACGACCCGTCCCTCGCCGACGCGTACCGCGCGATCCGCGTCGACCTCGACCTCGACCACGTGATCGAGGACCTCGAACACGCCCTGGCCTCCTGTGAAGAAGGGGTCGAGCGGACGACCACGATCGTGAAGGATCTGCGGACCTTCTCGCGCTCGGACGACAGCGCCGTCCACAGCGCCGAGCTCAAGGCGATCGCCGATTCGGCGCTCAACGTCCTCCAGAGCCGGCTCACCAACGTCACGGTGCGGCGCGAGTACGCCGAGCTCCCCCCGCTCGAGGCGAACCCCGGCCAGCTCAGCCAGGTCGTGCTGAACCTCTTGACCAACGCCGCCGACGCGGTGGGGGAGGGTGGCGAGATCGTCGTGCGCACCGAGGCGCGCGACGCGAACGCCCAGCTCCTGGTCGTCGAAGACAACGGGACGGGGATGGATGCCGAGACCTTGGAGCACGTGTTCGAGCCCTTCTTCACGACCAAAGAGGTCGGGCGCGGCACGGGGCTGGGTCTCGCGATCGCCTACGGGATCGTCGAGCGACACAGCGGGACGATTCGCGTCCAGAGCGAGCCGGGTGCCGGAACGAGATTCGAGGTGGAGTTGCCGGCGACGACCTGGGTCGTCGGTGACGGAGGACACGGATGATGGACGAGCAGGCACGGATTCTGGTGGTGGACGACGAGTCGCGTGGGGTCGAGCTCCTGGTGCGGACCCTGCGCGGCATGGGCGAGGTGGTGACCGCCGACTCCGCCGATCGGGGCTGGGAGATCCTCCAGGGGGGCGCGTCCTTCGACCTCGTCGTGACGGACCAACGCATGCCCGGGATGTCGGGGATCGAGCTGCTCCGCCGCGTCGCGACGAATGCCCCCGAGACGGGCCGGATCCTCCTCACCGGCTACACCGATCTCGAGGCCACCCTCGACGCGATCAACCAGGGACAGGTGCACGCCTACCTCACCAAGCCCTGCACCCCACCCGAGGTGCAGGAGGCGGTGCGCGAGGTCCTCGTGCGGGTGCGTCGCGGTGAGGGGGCAGCCGCCGAGCTGGAGAAGCACCTGAGCTGGGTGGTCGAGCTCGCGAAGCGCATCGCGACGCGAGCCGGAGAGCGCGCCGAGGTGGAGGCGCTCGCCGCCGAGCTCCGCGCCGAGACCGAGGCACAACTCGAGACGCTCCGCGCCTCCCCGAAACGCCCGTCGCGCTGAGCGAGCCGCAACGGGCCCCGGGAACGCGGCCTTCGCCCCGACGTCCTCAGACCGGTTCGGCCACGCCCAGGTAGTTCCACGCGACGAGGGAGATGCCCGGGATCGGCGGCGGCCGCTCGATGCGGAGCTCTTCGCGGTGCTCGAGACGAAAGCCGCTGTGCTCGAGGAGGGCCGGGGGTGTGCGTACCAGGGTGCAGCCACCGAAGACGGCACCCCAGATCCGGTCGACCCGTTCCTGCCAGCGCGCGGTGGCGGGGTCGGGCGAGCGCCCATGCTCCACGAAGAGGAGTCGACCCGTGGGCTTGAGGACGCGCCGCATCCCGCGCAGGGCGTCCTCGACGGCGGGGATCGTGCACAGGGTGTACGCCACGACGACCGTGTCGACGCTCGCCGCGTCGAGGGGGATCTCCTCGCCGCGCAGCGCGAGGTGCTCGACCGGGAAGGGCGCCGCCGCCTCGGCCTTCGAAGCCAGCTGCAGCGCGCCCTCGGCGGGGTCGAGCGCGATCAGCGTCTCGATCTTCTCCGCGTCGTACCACGGGAGGCTCGTACCGCTTCCGTAGCCCACCTCGAGCACACGGCCCGTCGCCCGCGGGAGGATCTTGCCGCGCTGCTCGGCGAAGGCGCGGTGTCCGCAGATCGTGTCGATGATCCGCGGGAGGATGTGGTTCTCGTAGAGGTTCACCAGGCCCGTCTCAGACGTACATGGGCTGGCTGTCGCGCAATCGCATCCAGCCCCGGGCGATGCGGTAGATCAGCCAGAGGGGGAGCGCGGCCAGCAGGGCGAACCCGAAGAAGATCCCGATCACGCTCAGGATCAACCCGCCCGCGACCACCATCCACAGCAGTGCGTACCAGAAGGTGCGGATCTGCCACTGGTAGTGGGAGTAGAGCCAGGTGCCTTTGGCGTCGCCGCGCTTCACGTAGTTGAGCACCACCGCCGCGATCGACGGAACGCTCCCGATGAAGCTCCCGAGGATCGTCGCCGTGCCGGCGATCCCCACGACGATCGCGAAGCCGTGGAGGCCGTAGACGATGTTGGCGACGCTCAGGGCCGACGGCGGCGGTGCGGACGCGGTCGCCTCGGCGGCAGGGACGGGACTCTCGGCGCTCATGGGATCTCTCCTCGGGCTGCGCGGCGTGAGTCTGGCACCGCGATCGGTCCCGCGCCCCTTCTCCGCGGGCTTCGGTCCTACACCGGACCCTGGGCGTGGCTGCTCGTGATCGTCAGGGTCCAGCCCGCCGGATCCTGCACGGTGAAGTGATCGTGGATCGTCCCGCGCTGGATCGGTGTCGGCGCGAAGCCCAGGCCGGCGTACTGGCTGTGGGTGGCGTCGAGGTCGTCGACCATGATGTCGAAGCCGGCCTTCCCGCCACGGCGCTCCCCGGCGCGGAGGACGAGATGGGTGCCACCACGCAGCTCGAGCACGGTGAGCGTCTCGAGCTCGGCGATCAGCCGACAGCCCAGGGCCACGTAGAACCGGGTGGCCTCGGCGAGGTCGTCCACGAGATGGGGCCCGACGTGGCCGATCGCCACCACCGGGCGGGTGTCGTCGCTCTGGGTGCTCACGTCGGCCCTCCTCGGGGAGAGCCTACCCGATCGCCAGGGGTGAGACGGGCTCGGCGGGCGCCGACGCGCTAGCGGTAGGCGTACTTCTTCACCTTCTCGACGCTCGGGTTGTCGACGAGAATGACCCCGCGGACGTCGAAGATCGGGAATTCGTAGCGGCCGGTCATCCGGTCGAACTCGGCCTTCACGAGTTTCACCTGGACGTCCTGGAGCTGCGCGCGGTCCTGATCGACGAAGACCTCGGTGAACTCGATGTTCTCGTTGCGGAGCGCCTCGGCCTTCACCTGACACACGGGGTTCCCGGTCACGCAGTACATGATGATCTCGTCGTGGGGCTCGATCTCCCCGACGACGGAGCTGCTCTGCCACCAGTAGAAGAGCCCCGCGGCCACGAGCGCGACGACCAGGATTCCCTTGTTCACGACGACGTCCTCCGGGAGGGGTGCTCCGCTATCGACCGGTCGCGGGGCCGTCTTGATCCGGACGGGCCCCCGGAGGGCCGGGTGCTAGGGTGTTCCACTCCGGGCGGCGCAGCGCCGCGCACGGGTCTCGACCGGCTCGAACGCCGAGACGCGAGCCGATCCGGGGCGCGAGGAGACGCTTCCATGGCGAGTTTCGATCTGGTGATTCGCGGCGGGACGGTGGTGGATGGCACCCGGATCCCCCGGTACGTGGCCGACGTGGCGGTGAAGGACGGCCGCGTGGCCGCGATCGGAACGATCGCCGCCCACGAGGCGACGCGCAGCATCGATGCCCACGGGCTCGTGGTGGCGCCGGGCTTCGTCGATCTCCACACCCACTACGACGCCCAGCTCTTCTGGGATCCCTATTGCACGCTCTCCGGCTGGCACGGCGTGACCTCCGCCGCGATCGGCAACTGCGGCTTCGGCTTTGCCCCCTTCGAGCCCGAGATGCGTGAGCGGGCCATGCTCACGATGACCCGGCTCGAGGCGATCCCGAAGGTCTCGATGGAGCAGGGCATGCCCTGGGACTGGGTGACCTACCCCGAGTTCCTGGACAGCGTCGAGCGCGCCCCAAAGGCGATCAACATCCTGCCCTACGTCCCCGTGGGCCCGCTGCTGATGTGGGTGCTGGGCTTCGAGGATGCCAAGGCGGGGCGCAAGCCCACCGACGACGAGCACAGGGAGATCGCGCGACTGCTCGACGAGGCGATGGACGCGGGCGGCTGTGGCTGGTCGGCGCAGCGGATGCCGCCTTGGGGCCCCGCCAGCGTGCAGCGCGACTACGACGGCACCCCGATGGTGACCGACCTCATGCACGACGAGACCTGCTTCGAGCTCGCGCGTGTGCTCGGGCGCCGCAACGAGGGCTTCATGCAGATGCTCTACGTCGCCGGCGATCCCTCGATGGAGAACAAGTTCTTCGAGGAGGTCTCGACGATCTCGCGGCGGCCGATCCTCTTCAACGTGGTGCAGGCCTTCGATACGCGGCCCCAGATCCACCGCCGCCAGCTCAAGTGGCTAGACGAGTGCCACCAGCGCGGTCTCCGCATCTACGGGCAGGGGCTCACCACCGACGCCGGCTACAGCTTCAGCTTCGACGAGTGGAACATGTTCGACGACGTCGAGTGCTGGCGGGAGGCGACCCTCGGCAGCAAGGAGGAGCGCCTCGCCAAGCTTTCGGACCCGGCGCGCCGGGACGCGCTGCGCAACAACCGGCCCGTGACCGCGACGGTGGCGATCGAGGAGATGGTGATCGTCGAGCCGCAGAGCCCCGAGACCGAGCCCTACCGCGACCACACGGTGGCGCTGGCGGCGGAGAAGATGGGCAAGGACCCGGTCGACGCGATGCTCGACATCGCCGTCGCCGACGGCCTCGACACGGTGTTCTTCGCGATGCCGCCGAACAGCCGCATCGACTACCTGCGGGAGATCGTCGACAACCCCTACGTGATCTTCGGGGTCTCCGACGGCGGCGCCCACACCAAGTTCCTCACCGCCGGGCGCTACCCGACCGAGACCCTCACCAAGGTGGTGCGCGAGCACGAGATGCTGAGCCTCGAAGAGGCGCACTGGCGGCTCTCGGCGCTCCCGGCCATGCTCGCCGGCTTCCGCGACCGCGGGAACATCCGCGAAGGCGCCCCCGCCGACATCCTCGTCTACGACTACGACAACCTCGCCATCGAGCCGATCGAGCTCGTGCACGATCTGCCCGGCGGCGAATGGCGGCGCGTGCAGCGCGCGCGCGGCTATCGCCACATCCTGGTGAACGGCGAAGTCACCATCGAAGACGACCGCGAGCTGCAGCGCTTCCCCGGCAAGCTGCTGCGTCACGGCTCCGCCTCCTAGGGCTCGAGGAACTCCTCGGGGACGGCGCAGAGTGCGAAGTAGGCGCCGAGCACGAGACCGCCGAAGAGACGCTTGCCCAACGAAGCCTCGGGGAAGATCAGCCCGGCGAGGTAGGGACCGCCCACCAGGGCGATCGCGAGCGCGGCCAGTCCGATCGGGCGGCTGCGGATCCGCTCGGCGAGACGTCGTCGCCAGGACGGCGGGGTTTCGGGTCGCTGCGGGTGGACGGACATCGCTCGCTCTCCTCGGTGCAGTGGCGTCTGCACGAACGGAGAGCACGAACCGTGCCAGCGTCGCGGTCGCGCAGCCGAAGCGCCGCGGCGCGGGAGCGCGAGATCTCGTGGCGCCGTCACGGGCTCCCGTGACCCGACGCCGCGCGGAAACGGGTCGGTGCGAGCCCGCGAACTCGGAGTCCGGTCAGCGCGGGCCCGCGAACTCGGTGGCGGGGTCGCCGGCGATCCGCGCGTGGTACATCACGCGGGGCTGGGTCATGTCCCAGGGGCGGCCCTGGTGCAGGAGACAGCGGTTGTCCCAGAGCACCGCGTCGCCCGGGGTCCAGCGGTGGTGGTAGGTCCGTGGCGGCTGGCACGCGAAGTCGACGAGCTCCTGGAGGAGCCGCTCCGATTCCGCTTCCTCGAGCCCGGGGATGCCGTAGGCGTGGCGTCCGATCAACAGCGCCGGGCGTCCCGTCTCCGGGTGGATCTTCACGAGGGGTCGCAAGGGCGGATCCTGGCCGTGGAACCCGTAGCCGTTGTAGGGGCTGTCCCCGGTCTTCTCGCCGGGGACGTGGCCGAGCTTGGCCTGGCTGTAGTAGAGCGAGTGGTAGGCCTTGAGGTCGGCGATCCGCGTCTTCGTCGCGTCGTCCAGCGCCTCGTAGGCGGCGCGCATGTCCGCCCACCCGGTGTCTCCGCCTTCGCTCGGCACGACGTGGGCGGTGAACACGGCGCCCTTGGCCTGCACGGGCATGTAGGTGCTGTCGCTGTGCCAGCCCATGTTGCCCTTCAGCACCTTGATCATGTCGTCGTCGCTCTGTTCCGGGCGGATCGAGCCGTCCTTCTTCAAGTTGCTGATCGCGACCAGGTCGAACTCGAGCTCGCCGAAGCGCTTGGCGAATCGCACCTGCTCCTCGTGGCTCAGGTGTTGTCCGGGGAAGATCAGGAGCGCGTACTCGAGCCAGGTGTCGTAGAGCTTCCGGAAGACGGCGTCCTCGAGACGGGCCAGCTCGAGGCCCGTGACCTCGGCGCCGAAGCTGGCGTCGAGGGGCTGGACGTGGAAGGGCGTCGTGGGCATCGGGGTCTCCCCTGCGATTCGGTGGCCGGAAGGTAGCGGTCGCGAGGCGGTCCATCCCTCCGCACCCCCGGGCCCCGGGCCCTGGCGAGGTTCGGGAGAAAGTCGCAGAAGGACGCGGCAAGTGCGCCGATGCAGGCGATCTGCGCCGGCGGCGTGCGGATCCGCCGCGCGCCCCGCTAGCGCAATCCCGGTCGCCGGATACCCAGGTTGCACGATCCCCGCGCCACGGGGCCTCGGATAGAGTGCGCCGCATGCGACGCCGCTCGATCCCTCCCGGCACGCTGCTGCTGCCCTGCGCGCTCGCGGTGGCGACCCTCGTCGTGACGGGTCGCGCGGGTGCCGACGACCTCGTGACGAACGGCCACTTCGACCAGGACACGGTCGGCTGGGGGACCAACTCGGTCGACGTCGCGGTGGAGTGGGATGTCCTCGACGTCGACGCGTCGCCGACCTCTGGATCGGCGGAGGTGACGAGCACCGACTCCCGGCTCAACACCGCCGTGGGGATCACGCAGTGTCTGACACTGCCCGTGGAAGAGGACTTCGATTTCGCGGGCTCGATCTACGTGCCCTCGGCCCAGGCCGAGACCGCGACGGTCGGGTACACCCTCGACTGGTACGCCGGAACCACCTGTAGCGGCGGGCGGATCTTTCTCGAAGGGGTCGGGAACACCACGCTGACGGACACCTGGGAGGACTTCGCCGATCGCTTCAGACCGCCCGAGGGATCGCGCAGCGTCGTGGTCCTCGGACGCATCGCCTTCGCCAGCAAGAACCAACCCGACGGCGCCTTCACCGCCCACTTCGACGCGATCTCGTTCGTTCCCGAGCCGGGCGCGACGCTCTGCTTCGCGACGCTCTTCATGGCCCTCGCCGGATGCGTCGCGGCGACCCGCCCGCAGCGGGTCGCGCGACCGGCGCAGGCGCGTCAAGCGCCGGTGGCGAAGCGCTCGCTGTGGATCTGCTCGGCGGGGACGCCGCGCGCCTCGAGGTCGCCGTGCAGGGCGTCGAGGAAGGGGAGAGGACCGCACAGGTAGAAATCCGCCTCGAGGTCCGGGAGGAGCTCGGCGAGAAGGGCCCCGTCGATGCGACCGACATCGTCGAAGTCGCGTCCCGCGCGCTCGCGGTCGGCGGGGCGTGGCCGGCTGTAGACGACGTGACGGCGCAGGTGCGGCGTCGTCGCGACGAGGGTGTCGACTTCGCGGCGGAGCGGATGGTGGGCGCCGTCCCGGGCGCCGTGGACGAACCACACCGGTCGCTCGGGTCGTTGCGAGGCCGCGTGGAGCATGCTGACCAACGGGGTCAGTCCCACGCCCGCGCTCACGAGCACGGCCGGGCGGGGGCTGGTCTCGTGGAGGACGAAGGACCCCGCCGGGCGCGCGGCGAGAAGCACGTCGCCCTCTGCGAGGTGGTCGTGGAGGAAGCCCGACGCCGCGCCGCAGGGCTCGCGTTTCACGCTGATGCGATAGGTCCCGGCGTCTGCGGGGCCCGAGAGCGAGTAGCTGCGCCGCAGCACCCCCGAAGGCCCGGAGAGGACCACCGGCAGGTGCTGCCCGGCTTCGAAGGAGGGGAGGGGGCCGCCGTCGCGGGCCGCCAGGGTGAAGGAGACGACGTCGTCGCTCTCCGCGCGACGGGTCACGACACGGAGCTCGCGGAGCGCGTCGCCCGCGGTCTCGAGACACAGCGGCCGGTCCGGGTCGTGCTCCACGACGGCGTCGATCGCGACGCGCACCCGGCGGCGCGCGCCCGTGTCGCGGAGCTCCTGGGGCGGGCTCCAGTCGATCGCGGCGCGGCCCGTGACCTGGAGGAGGGCCCCGGTTCCGACCTCGACAAAGAGCAGGCCCACACGCGCGTCCATCACCAGGTTGCCGAGGGTGTTGAAGTGGTTGTTGCCCGCGTAATCCGGGAAGACGACCTCCCCCGGGCCCGTCGTCTCGACGAAGCCCGGCGCGCCGCCGCGGTGCGAGACGTCGAGGCCATGGCTCCGGCTCTCGCTCGCACTGCCGTATCCGCTGGCGATGAAGAAGGTGTCCGCCCCTTCGATCCAGGCGCGCTGGGACGGGGTGAGCGCGGTGCCGCGTTCGGCGCGACGCGCCGAGGCCGTGTCGGCCGAGGCGACGCGCACCCTTCGAGGGGTGATGTACTGGGGACAGTTGCCAAAGCTCTGGGAGACGGCGAGGGAGAGGCCAGCCCCGTCGCGCGCGGCGATCCGGCCGTTCACCCGGTTGCGTCGCCGGGTGGGGAGCTCGATGCCCAGGATCCCGAGGTCGTCTCCGGCGCGGAGCGCGTCGGCCAGCGCATCGCCGGGCGACGGGAGCGCCGCGACCGCGAGGGTCGTCGGGTCGGGCGTGGAGGCGAAGCCCGGGTCGCCGGCGACCAGGGTGGCCCAGGGCTGCCCCGACGCATCGCGCGCACCGAGGACCAGAAAGGAGAGGGACGCGTAGAAGTGCCGGTGCTCCTCCGGGAGCGCCGGTCGCACGACGCGACGCGCCCACGGCTCGATCGCGTCGCGCACCCCGAGACGCTGCTGGACGCGCTGCTCTCCGGGGTGAAAGGGTGAGGGGGTCGCATCGGGGACCGCGGCCGACATGGGAGACACCTCCACAGGGTTGGCTCGGGCTGGTGCAGGAGTCGTGCCGGCGCGATCGGCGCTCTCGGGGGGCAGGGGACGATTCCCGCAACGAGATCCCGGGGTCACCACGCGGCCGCGTGGCGTCAGCCGCTCCGCTCGATCCCCATGCGCTGCAGCCGCGAGGCGAGGGTGGTGGGCTTCATGCCGAGGAGCTCGGCGGCGCCGCCGGCGCCGTAGACCTTGCCGCCACAGCGCTCGAGGGCGGCGAGGAGGTTGGCGCGCTCGAGCTCACGCATCGCCGCCTCGGTGAGGACCTCGTCGCGCGCTTCGGGGCGCTGCGCCGCGGCCGGCGAATCGCCGGCGCTGAGGAGGAAGCTGAGCACGCCGTCCCGGGCCGTGATCACCGCCCGCTCGACGGCGTTCTGGAGTTCGCGGATGTTGCCGGGCCACGGGTAGCGCTGGAGCGCCTCGACGTCGGCGCGTCGGAGCGTTGCCGGCCGGTTGTGCTTCTGGGACGCCCGGGCGAGGAAGAGCTCGGCCAGCAGGGGCACGTCCTCCACCCGTTCGCGCAACGGGGGCACCGCGATGGGGAACACGTTCAGCCGGTAGTAGAGATCTTCGCGAAAGCGCCCGGCACGGATCTCGGCGGCGAGGTCGCGGTTGGTAGCCGCGAGGATGCGCACCGAGGCCTCCCGGGTGCGGTCGTCGCCGACCCGTTCGTACTGCCCTTCCTGGAGTACGCGGAGCAGCTTGCTCTGCAGCCCGAGCGGGATCTCCCCCACCTCGTCGAGCAGCAGCGTGCCGCCGTCGGCCGCCGCGAAGCGGCCGATCCGATCCTTCACCGCGCCCGTGAACGCCCCCTTCACGTGGCCGAAGAACTCGCTTTCGAAGAGCTCGGCGGGCACCGACGCGCAGTTCACCCGGATCAGCGGACCGTCGGCGCGCGCGCTGCGCCGGTGGATCTCCCGGGCCACCAGCTCCTTGCCCGTGCCGGATTCGCCGAGGATCAGCACCGTCGCTTCGGTGGGCGCCACCTGCTCGATCTGTCGCTCGATCTCGCGGATCGCCGGGCTCGCGCCGACGATCTCCCCAAAGGCCTGCGTCTCGGCGAGCTCGTCGCGCAGATACTCGTTCTCGAGCTCGAGACGCTGGCGCAGCCGCTGGTTCTCCTCGAAGGCGCGGGCGTTCGCGATCGACGCCGCGGCGTGATCGGCGAGGGCGCGCAGCGACGCGAGCGGCTCGGGGTGGAAGCGCGCACGGGTGAAGACACCGAGCACGCCCAGGACCTCGCCGCGGTAGACGAGGGGTTGGCCGCCGAAGCCCACGATCCCCTCGCGCTCCGCCCACTCGGGCCGGGCGATCCAACGGGCGTCGCGTCGGGCGTCCTCGACACACACGGCCTCGGTGGTGGCCGCGACACTCCCCACCTTGCGCTGGCCGATCGGAAAGCGGCGGAACTCCCCGTCGAGCCGCGACCAATCCGCGTCGGGCTCGGCGTGGGGATGCCCGGCGCTTGCGACGAGATGGAGACAGGGCACCTGCCCCGGGCAGTCGGCGCGCATCGCACAGGTCTCGCAGACGTCGCCGTCGCGGACGAGCCAGATGCGGGCCAGCGCGACCGCCGGGAGGTCGGCCAGCCCGACGACGACCCGTTGCAGCAGCGGACCCAGGGCCCGCTCCCGCGCCATCTCGAGGAGGAGACCGCGGACGGACTCGAAGGCGAGCTCGAAGCGCTCCGGCTCCATGGCCACAGGGTCGGCGAGCGCGCCGCGAAACACAACGCATTCTCGTGGCACGAACGCGTTCTCGGGCTCTCCGGCCCTCTGGCTCGTGACCGGCAACCCGCTGTCGCGGCTCGCGAATCGCGGCGATCGCGCGATTGGCACGAGACCTGCTCCACCCATGCGCAGGAGGACGACGACGATGACGACCGAATACGACCTGGTGGTACTCGGAGCCGGCAACGCGGGGCTCGCCGCCGCGGGCGTGGCGCGCGCCGCGGGCCAGCGCGTGCTCGTGGTGGAGGCGGGCGACGTGGGCGGGGTCTGTCCGCTGCGCGGATGCGTCCCCAAGAAGGTGCTCGTCGCGGCGGCGCAGGCCCTCGATGCGATCGCCCGGGCTCCGGTGCACGAGATCGAAGTGGGCCCGGCGCGCCTCGACTGGCCGAAGCTCGTGGCCCGGGAGCGCGGGTTCGTCGACGGCGTGCCCGCTGAATTCGAGAAGAGCCTCGCCAACCGCGGGATCGACCTCCTCCGCGGTGCCGCGCACTTCGTCGATCGCCACGCGGTTGCGGTGGCGGGCGAAACCGTGCGCGCGGACAAGTTCGTCGTGGCGACGGGATCGGAGCCCCGCGCACTCCCGATCCCGGGCGCCGAGCGTCTCGTGACGAGCGATGAGTTGCTCACCCTGCCGACGCTTCCCGAGTCGATCGTGTTCGTCGGCGCGGGCGTGATCGCCTTCGAGTTCGCCCACGTGCTGGCCCGCGCCGGGTCCCGGGTGACGCTCCTCGAGGTCGCGCCGCGGGTGCTCCCCGCCCTCGACGCCGATGCCGCCGAGCGCGTGGCCGCCCTCACGCAACGGCTCGGTGTCGAGATCCGCACGGGGGTGCGTGTCGAGGCGGTCGAAGCCACCGGGTCGGACCTGCGTGTGCGTTACCGCGAGGGCGACACGCCGCGACACGTCGACGCCGAGCTCGCCGCGAATGGCGCTGGACGGGTGCCGGCGCTGCGAGCCCTCGATCTCCCCGCCGCGGGCATCACCCTCGAGGCGGGGCGGGTCGATCTCGACTCGACCCTGCGAAGCACCGAGAACGCCGACGTCTACTTCGCCGGCGACGCCCTCGCCGGGGCGGCCCAGCTCTCGCCGCTTGCGACCTACGAGGGCAAGCTCGTGGGCTACAACCTCACTCACGAGGTGCCTCGCGAGGTCGGGTACGGACACCAGCCCGCCGCGGTCTACACCGTGCCGGCGCTCGCGACGGTCGGTCTCAGCGAGTCCGCGGCACGGGACGCCGGGCTCGAGATCGAGGTCCGGGTGAACGACATGCGCGAGTGGCGCTCGGCGCGCACCCAGGCCGAGGACGAGGCCTGGGCCAAGGTGGTGATCGAGCGCGGGAGCGGTCGCGTGCTCGGCGCCCACCTGGTGGGTCACGGCGCGGAGGAGACGATTCACACCTTCGCCCTCGCGATCGAAAAGGGCTTCCCGGCGGCGGAGATCGCCGAGCGGGTCTACGCCTATCCCACCTTCCACGCCGACCTGAAGTTCCTCGTCTAGCGGCGGCGTGTCGGGTGGAACGGCGGCTCCCATCGATCGTGGCCAAAGAAAGGCGAAAAAAACACGAAAGTCTCTGATACGATGTCCGGGTGGGACGGACCTGGTTCGACGAACGCGAACGCCTGTGGCTCCGAGAGCTCCTCGCCCGCGTGGCGGAGCATCTCGAGAGCCTGGGCGGCCGCGATCAGGAGCTCGGCCGTCTGTTGCTCCCCGTCGCCACGCGGATTCGCAAACGCCTCCACGACGGCATGCCTCTCGACTACCAACCCCGGGATCCCACCCGCCCCCGCGGGCTCCGGCCTGGCGATCCGCCGTCCTGACCGACTCGCGGACACTGCCTGCACAGCGCCCGACACACGGTGTCGGGGGCCGATGTCCCGCGAAGACGAACCCGCTCTCAACTCCTTGATTTCATTCAGACCGGGCCGCTGGCATGCCGGTTGAAGTGTCCTCCCACCAGGAGGATTCGTCATGTCAGGCACACAAGATCGTCCCGTCTACCTCACCGCCCTCGGCGCCTTCTTTCCCGGAAAGCCGGTCTCGAACGCGGAGATGGAGGACTACCTCGGTCGGATCCATGGCCGGCCCTCGAAGTGGCGCAAGCGGGTGCTCGAGAAAAACGGCATCCGGACGCGTCACTACGCGATCGATCGCCGGCAACGCTCGCTCTTCCGAAACAGCGAGATGGCGGCCCTCGCGGTGCGCGGGGCGGTCGAGCGCGCCGGGTTGGAGGCGAGCGAAATCGATTTTCTGGCGGCCGCCACCACCCAGGGCGACCTGCTCGTGCCCGGCTTCGCCAGCATGGTGCACGGCGAGCTTGCGACCCCGCCCGTAGAGGTGGCCTCCCTCCACGGGGTGTGCGGTAGTGGTGTGGCGGCCTTGCAGGCCGCCCATCTCCAGGTCAAGGCGGGCGCGAAGCGGGTAGCGGTGGCGTGCGCGAGCGAGTTTCCGAGCCGGCTCTTCAAAGCCTCGCGCTACGAGAGCCAGGGGTGCGCCGCGGACGAGCTGGCCTTCGACACCGAGTTCCTTCGCTGGATGCTCTCCGATGGCGCCGGGGCGGCTGTGCTGGCGCCGGAGCCCTCTCCGCACGGGCTCTCGCTGCGCGTCGAATGGATCGACCTGCGCTCCCACGCGGGAGAGCAGCCGGTGTGCATGACCGCGGGGGCGAGCCCCGGAGAGGACGGCGACGCGGTCCGTTCGTGGCTCGACGAGCCGAGCTTTGCGTCCGCCGCATCGATCGGGGCCATCAACTTGAAACAGGACGTCCGCCAGCTCGACGGCATCCTGCGGCTCGGGGTGGAGCGCTACCGGGCGTTGATCGCGGCGGGTCGTCTCGACCCCGACACCGTCGACTGGGTGGTCTGTCACTACTCGTCGGAGCTCTTCCGCTCGCGGATCTTCGCCCTGATGCGAGAGGAGGGGCTGCCGGTGCACGAGGATCGATGGTTCAGCAACCTCGCCACGCGCGGCAACGTGGGCTCGGCCTCGTCGTTCGTCCTGCTCGAAGAGCTGATGCGTCACCCGAAGCTCGCGGCGGGACAGCAGGTGCTGTTGATGGTGCCCGAGAGTGGACGCTCGCTGCTGGGGTTCGTTCTGTTTCGCGTGGTCGGGCCGGAGCGTGTCAGGAAGGGCGAGACGCAGTCGCCCGTCGAGCTGCCGGCGGGAGACGATCGTCTCCAGCGTCTCGGTGCGGAGCTCGCGGCCGTCTGGGCCGACTACCAGCGTTCGGTGCTCGAGGTGCCGATCGTTCGCCGGCTGCTCGGGAGTTCCCCCGGCCTCGACGATTACCGCACGCTCCTCTTCGGCTTGCGCCAACAGGTGGTCGAGGGGGCGCGGTGGATTGCGCGCGCGGCGTCGAGCTTCGATTCGCAGGCCCTCGAGCTCCGCTCGATGGTGCTCGCTCACGCGCGCGACGAGCACCGCGACTACGAGATGCTCGAGACGGACTTCGTGGCCGTAGGCGGCGAGCTGCCGGCGATCCGGGGCGGCGAGAAGAACGCCGGCTCCGAGGCGCTTTCCGCGTGGATGTTCCAGCAGGCGAGTCGACCCAACCCGCTCGACCTGCTCGGCGCCATGTTCATCATCGAAGGGACCGGTCGGCTGCTCGCGGGACGGCTCTCCGCGCACCTCGCGGAGCGGCTGGCGCTAGCGCCAGACCAGCTCCGATTCCTGACCCACCACGCGGAGCATGACGGTGGTCACCTGGACAAGCTCGTCGCGATCCTGCGCGCGGGGGTCCTGGACGACGCCGGCGCCGCCGCGATCGTGCGCACCGCGCGGATCACGGCTCGGCTCTATCGTCTGCAGCTCGAAGAGCTCGCGGCATGTTGAGGGTGCCCGCGGCGCGACCCGCCCACCACGATGCCTCCGACCCCGACCCGTGGCTCGCGCTCCGCCTCGATCGGAGTCTGCCTCTCGACGACGGAGCGCGGGAGGACCTGATCGGATCGATGTCGTCGTGGTCGCGCCGTTGCCTGCTTCCGCTCCTCCGGCCGCTGGCGCGCTGCGCGATCGTCGTGATCCAGCTGCTGAAGCTCCTGGTCCCGCGAGGGCTCACGTCGTCGAAGTGGCTGCACTGGACGATCGCCCGCGGACTCGCGCGCTTCGTCCGCCCCGACGCCAACCGGCTCATCCTGCGTCATTTCCACCTCGGCAGCGAGATCGCGCGTTTCATCGTCGACAACAGCCCGGTCGACGTCGCGACGACACCGATCCGCCCTCGTTGTCTCGACGACCTCCGCGATGGGCTCTTCGTTCGACACGACGTCAACCTCTTCAACCTCGTGATCGCGCTCAACCACGAGTTGAGCCGGCGCGGACTCGAGTTGGCAGCGCGTCCCCTGGACGAGATCGATTTCTCGGCGATCCAGAGCGATCCACCCGCGCTCGACCGGATGCCCGCACGGTGGACCAACCAGCTCGATCTCGCCTCCGCCATCGAGCTCTACACCCCGGTCTATCAGCTCCTGCTCTCGGACCGGGACTTCTGGCGCGCCAGCAATTCGCTCCAGTTGGACGAGACCATCGCGATCTACGTGGCGCGGATCCTGGGCGACGCGAGCCTGCTCGGCCTCGTGAACAATCGCCATCCCCTCGTCCCCGAGTCGACCCTCCGCGCGGGTCACCGACTCTTGCTCCACGGCCTCGGCACCGAGGTGTTGCACGCCGCGCTCGTCGAGCTCAAAGAACGACAGCGGTCGGCCGGTGATGCCGGGCCGCGCCGAGCGGCTGCGCTCGGAGCGCTAGGCTACGGTGCCTCCACTCCTTCTCCCCGAAAGGACGCGACACCGTGTACAGACTCCACGGATTCAACCTCAGCAACTACTACAACAGCGTGAAGCTCGGCATGATCGAGAAGGGCGTGGACTTCGAGGAAGTCGAGAACATGCCCAGGCAAGACGCCGACTTCAAAGCGATCAGCCCGATGGGCAAGGTTCCCTGTCTCGAGGTCGACGGGCAGTACCTGACCGAGGCGAACGTGATCTACGACCTGCTCGAAGATCGCCACCCCGAGACCCCGCTCTACCCGGCCGACCCCTTCGCCCGCGCCAAGGCGAAAGAGCTCGTGCACTACATCGAGCTCTACATCGACCTCCCGGCGCGGCGGCACATCCCGTCGGTGTTCCTCGGCGCCCCGCGCAACGATGCCGCGGTGGAAGAGGTGCGTCCGGCCCTCGAGAACGGTCTGGCCGCATTGCGTCAGCTCGCCCGCTTCGATCCCTTCGTGGCGGGGTCGACGTACGGCTACGCCGACATCGCCGCGCTCTTCCACATCGGCCTGGCGAGTCAGGTGATCCAGGCCGTCTACGACTGGGACATCATCGCCGAGGTGCCCGGTCTGGCGAAGTGTCTCGAGCAGATCGGCGAGCGCCCGGCGGCGAAGCGCGTGCTCGGCGATCTCCAGACCGCGATGGCCGCGCTCCAGGGCTAGACGCGGCCGTCCCGAGGGCGGAACGAGGCTCCGAGGCGACGCACCGCGGAGCCGCTACTCCGTCCCCATCGTGGTGCTCGCGCGGATCGTCTCGAGCAGATCGGCGTCGCCCAGCGGCCCGCCGGGAGCCTCGCGCCCGACGGCGTGCTCGGGTGCCGCCGCCTCCGGCCCCGCGCCCGGCGGGAGCGGGGGCGTGTAGTAGCCGAGGGCGTAGCTGCCGAGGGTATAGCCGAGGAGATCCTGCATCTCGGGCTCCAGGTCCTTGGCGATCTCGGGCGGGCAGGAGAGGTATTGGTTCTCTTCCTGCCGCAGCCACGCCAGCGAGTAGGTGAGGTTCATCCCGATCCGGTCGCCCCGGGATTCGTTGGCGCCGCCGCCGTGGAACACCGATCCGGTGTAGAGCAGGGCGGAGCCCCGGGACATCTCGGCGATCGCCACCTCGTCCCGGGTCGGACGCCGGTCGTCGGGCCACCCGACGCTCCCCGGCACGACCCGGGTGGCGCCGTTCTCGGCGGTGAACTCCGAGAGCGCCCAGATCGTGTTGAACTGGGGCTCCAGGTCCTTCAGATACGTTCCCCAGGCCCAGCGGTCGCGGTGGATCTCCTGTCGGGTCTCGCCGGGCTTCAGCCGAATGATCTGGCCCAGGTGGAGCTGGATGCGCGCGCAGTAGGGGGCGAGAAAGGTCCGCGCCGACGCGAGGACGGCCGGGTGCAGGACCAGGCGGCGCGCCGCGGGCGAGCGCGCGACGAGCGCCCCGGTGCGGGTCGTCTTGAAGCCGGAGAACTCGTCCCGGCCGTCGCCAGTGGCGTCGATGTAGGGCCGAAGCTCCCCGAGGACCGTGTCGACCTCCTCCTCGGAGATCAGATTGCGCACGATCGCGGCCCCGTCGCGACCGACGGTCTCGAGAATCTTGTCGGTGCTGGCGGTGGCTTCGAGGGTGGTGAGGGCTGCCATCGCGATCCTCCGGCGTCGGGTGGGTTCGCCAAAGGTACCCGCTCCCCGGCACCGGCGCGGCCGCTCCTCGCGCCGTGTCTCGTAGTACCCTAGTCGACCGCGGAGGGCGCCATGCGAGATGCGACACGGGGATACACGGTGTGGGCCGGATTGGGGGTCGCCGGGATGCTGCTCGCGGCCTGTGTCGACCCCGACGAACGCCGCCCGGGGCTCTGGCTCTCCGGCGAAGAGGCGTCGCAACCCGCCGATTGGAGCTTCAGCGACGCGCACCGCGAGATCGCGCTGGAGGTCGCCGCGCCCCACCTCTTGGCCCACTCCGTCACGATCTGGTGCGCGAGTGTCGACGGCGCCCTCTACATCGGGGCTCGCGACCCCGACGAGAAGCGTTGGCCGGGGTGGGTGGAGGCGAATCCCCGCGTGCGTCTCGGCATCGAGGGGACGCTCTACGAGGCCGAGCTCGTCCGCCTGACCGACCCCGAGGCGATCGAGGTCGTCCAGGAGGCCTACCGCACGAAGTACGACCTGCCACCGCGCCGCGCGCAAGACGCGCCCCCGATGCGTTATTGGCGCGTCGCGCCGCGCAGCTAGCCCGGGCGCGCCATGCGGAAAGGCTGGGGTACCCTTCCCGCGCCATGAAGACCCGCTGCTGCAAACGCTTCAAGCGCAAGGGCAAGCCGTGCAAGAAGTGCCCGACCTTTGCCCGGCTCTCGAGCAAGGAAGCGAAGAAGATTCTGAAGCAGCACAAACGCGGAGACTGAGCCCCCGCGGTCAAGCGTCGCGGCCCGACGCCCTCGCGAGGAGTCGCGACGCCGAGGGACTGGCGCTCAGCCCCGGGTGGGCTGGGCGGCGCTCAGGGGGCCGGCGTCACGGAGACTCCCGCCCGCTCCGCGCTCGCCGGAAGACTCGCGCGGAAGCGCGCCCCGCGACCGGGCTGGCTGGCGATCTCGATACACCCGCCGTGACGCTCGACGATCTCCACCGCCGTGGGCAGACCCAGCCCGCGTCCCCGGGACCGGGTGCTGAAGAACGGGGCGAGGACGCGGTCGCGGGTGGCGGTGTCGAAGCCCGGTCCGTCGTCCCGCACTTCCAGGTACACCCGCGACGGGCTGCTCGCGCCGGTTGCGACGAGCACGCGGCCGGGGCCTTGCGTCTCGTCCACGGCCTCGAAGGCGTTCGAGACGAGGTTGAGGACGACCTGGGCGAGCTCCGCGCGGGTCGCCTGCACCGTCGGGAGCGAGGCCGCCAGGGCGAGCTCCAGGGGAGCGCGACGGGCCCCGACGACGTCGAGGAGGGGGGTCATCTCGCGGATCAACGCGCTCAGGTCGAGGGCCTCCGTCGCCGGCCGTGCGCCCCCGGCGTAGCGCAGCAGCTGATCGCCCAGCTGGGCGGCGAGCCGGGACGCATCGAGGGCGGGCTCGAGGAGCGGGCGCGCCGCGGCGGTCGGGGGGAGCTCCTGGAGCGCGAGCTCGGTGTTCGCGATCGCGACGGTCAACAGGTTGTTGAGGTCGTGCGCGGCGCCGCGGGCAAGACGACCGAGGTCGGCGAGGCGGTCGCGCTCACGGTGGCTGTCGAGATCGCCCGCGCGTGTCCGTTCCCGGGGGCGCGCGACCGCGATCCACTGCTGGGAGACGCCCGCGGCGTCGCGCTCCGGCCAGATGCTCCAGTCGGCGTGGATGGCGCTCCGGTCCCTCCGGTAGCCGAGGGCGTGGGTGCGGAGCCCGCGACCTCCGGTCAAGGCGCGACGGAATGCGGCGGTCACGGTGCCGCGTCCGTCGGGGCCATCCAGGACGCGGAGCGGGGCGCCCACCAGCTCGCCCGGGGCGAATCCGCAGAGCGCGCAGAGGGCGGGGTTGGCCGACGCGATGATCGGCTCGCCGTTCGGCGTCGCGCCCTGGACCAGCAGGGTCGCGTCAGGGCTTTCCCTGAATCGCGCAGGCACGTCGGCGTACGACGGAGCTATCGAGGAAGCCATGACGCTGCTGAACACCCACCCGTCGCGCGAAACCGCGGCGCCATGGTAGCGGTTGATCGCGATTGGTGGTTCTAGGGGAAACCCCGAATCGAAGTCGTCGCGTCGGCGGGCCGCCGGGTCGCCCACGCAACCGGGCGTCGGCCGTGTCGATCCTTCTGGTTGTCTCTCGACTTCTTCGATAACGAACTGATTTTATTGGGGTTCGCGAGCCTTCTCCTCAGGGGGGCGTCCCGCGCGCGATCGCGACAGGGTCGAGCCCCTGCCCGCTCTGGCCGGTACCGTAGGCAGGGACGCGTGTCGCGGGATGCAGCGCTGCGGAGGGCGGGGTGGCGAAGCGGTGGACCAGGCGAATCACCGCGTGGCTCGCCGCGCTGGCCGTACCCTGCGTGGCGTGGGCCTTGCGGGCGCTCGGCCGCACCTGGCGAGTGCACGTGGACGGCGCCGACCCGCTCGCCTCGCCCGGAGCGGTGATCGGAGCGACCTGGCATCGCAACATCCTGATCGGCGCCGCCGTCTACCGCGACCAGGGCCACACGGTGCCGATCAGCCGGTCGCGGGACGGCGACCTGATCAGCGCCGTCGTCGTGCGTCTCGGCTGGACGCCTCCGCCACGCGGCTCGAGCTCGCGCGGCGCGGCCGCAGTGCTCCGCGAGACCATCCGGCGCATCGAGGAAGGCGTCAGCGTGGCGGTCCTGTGCGACGGTCCCCGCGGCCCGGCCCGCCGCTCGAAGATCGGCGCGGTCTCGGCGGCCGCGGCCACCGGTTGCCGACTGGTGCCCGTCGCCTTCGCGGCGCGTCCCTGCTCGCGGTTCCGGAGCTGGGACGGGACGCTCCTACCCTGGCCCTTTGCCCGGGTCGTCGTGCACTACGGCGACGCTGTGGAGGTGCCGCGGGACCACGCCGACGGAGCCCACGAACGGGCGAACGCGGTCCTCGAAGAACGTCTCAACGCCCTCACCGACGCCCTCGACGCGCGTCTCTGCGTCGCCCCCGACTAGGGATGAGGACGGGGCGGCCGGAACCGGCGACGCGCCGCCGCGACCTCGTCGCGCGCGAAGCAGCCCTCGAGGTGGTCGTTCACCAGACCCATGGCCTGCATGAACGCGTACATCGTCGTCGGTCCGACGAAGGTCCAGCCGCGCTGTTTGAGGTCCTTGCTCAGCGCCGTCGACGTCGGGGTGCTGGCGAGCTTGCCGAGGGTCGCCCGGGTGAAGCGCTTGGGGCGTTCCGTCGCCGGGGGTTCGAAGCGCCACAGGTAGGCGGCGAGGGAGCCGAACTCGTCGCGCAGCGCCACCGCGCGACGCGCGTTGTTCAGGGTCGACTCGATCTTGCCCCGGTGCCGCACGATGCCGGCGTCCCGGAGCAGACGGTCGACGCTGCGGCGGTTGAAGCGCGCGACGGCTTCGAAGTCGAATCCCCGGAACGCGCGTCGAAAGTGCTCGCGTTTGCGGAGGATCGTGAGCCACGAGAGCCCCGACTGGAATCCCTCGAGACAGATCTTCTCGAAGAGCCGCCGGTCGTCGGCGACCGGATGGCCCCACTCCGCGTCGTGGTAGAGCGCGTAGTCCTCGTGACTGCTGCCCCACCAGCACCGCGGCCGGCCATCTTCCCGGGTGACGAGCCCCCCTGCCATGGCGCAAGTGCACCGCGCCGACGGAGTCGCCGCAAGGGCAGCCGTGCGCCCAGCCGACGGAGTCGCCGCAAGGGCGGCCGTGCGCCCAGCCGACCGAGTCGCCGCAAGGGCGGCCGGACGCCTAGGGCAGACGCAGCTCCTGGCCCGGCTTCAGGGTGTCGGCGTCGGAGAGACCGTTCAGCCGCGCGATCTCCGCCGCGCGGCTCGCGTCGCCGAACTGCTCTCGCGCGATCTGCATCAACCAGTCGCCGGGCTGCACGACGTAGACGCGGCCCGCCCCTCCGGCGCCCGGGGGCTCCGCGGGCGGTTCCGGAGCAGAGACCGCAGGCAGCGGCGCCGGGTCCGGCGCGGCCGTCGGGCTCGCCTCGGGCGTCGCGCGGAGCGCTGCCACCTCGGGCGCCTCCGGCGCGGCGGGGGGGGGCTGCGGCGAGGCGCCGGGCGCGGCACGCGGAAGGTCGACCGGGAGCGCGCCGGAGGTGCCCTCCGCGGGGCCCGCGGCCGCGACGCCATCGCCCGCTGCGTCGTCGCTCGGCGGGGCGTCGGCGGGCGGGTCGGAGGGAAAGCCCTCGCGCAACTCCGCCGGGAGGTCCGCTTCGGTCAGCTGGAGGTGGTCTCGCTCGCCACCCGAGCAGACACGCCAGCCCAACACCAGGACCACGGCCAGGATCACAGTCGGGATGGCCAGACGCATCGACACGCTCCTCCTATGGGGCTGTGGAGGATCCTGACGAACCGGCACGGCGCTGCCAAGGCGCGGCCACGGTGAGCGGCCGGAAAGTTGCGGGTAAGCTGTGCGGCGCAAGCGGGAGAGGAGTGTTCGTGGCAGAGGAGCAGCCCTGGGTCATCGACGTCGGCGACGCCGAGTTCGAACGCGAGGTGCTCGACGCATCGTCTACGACCCCCGTCGTGGTCGATTTCTGGGCCCCGTGGTGCGGACCCTGTCGGTCCCTTGCACCGATCCTCGAGAAGCTCGCCGAGGAGATGGCGGGTGCCTTCGTCTTGGCTCGCGTCAACATCGACGAATCACAGCAAGTCGCGGGCGTCTTTGGCATCACCAGCATTCCGGCGGTCAAGGGATTTCGCGAGGGTCGTCTGGTGGCGGAGTTTCTCGGCGCCCAGCCCGAGAGCGAAGTGCGGCGTTTTCTCGCCCAGGTGCTGCCCAGCGAGGCCGATCTCCAGGCGCGTCGCGGTGACGAGGCGTGGGCGCGGGGCGATCGCGAGGCCGCCGCGACGGCCTACCGGGAGGCGCTGCGCCTCGACCCGCATCACCGGGGCGCCGAGATCGGCCTGGCGCGCTGCCACGGCGCCGACGGCGACGCCGACGCGGCGCTCGCGCTCCTGGCCCGGTGGGTGCCGGGGGACCCCGAACCCGACCAGCTCCCCGCCGACCCCCGCCCCCGGGCGCCCGGTGGCGCCGACGGAGTCGAAGCCCTCGATGTGCTGCAAGGCCGTATGGAGGCCGACCCCGCCGATCACGAGGCCCACCTCGACTTCGCGCGGGGAGCGGTGGCGGCGGGTCGCCAC